>NZ_JAWRYD010000349.1:0-262 GCF_046534765.1 Burkholderia sp. SIMBA_062 | reverse complement strand
GAAGGTGCTGCAATAGCGAAAATCGCGCCGATACCGGCGGGAACGACGATACGTCTCATGAAAGGCCTCCCTGAGCAAATTAATTTTGTAAGCACTCCGACAGCATTTGCGCGCGTGGCCGGAACTGCGACCCGGAGAATAATCGGTCATATACGCGACACCTATTGCTGTTTCTGGATTGGACCTTTCCAACTTCGTCAACAATCGCGCAGATCGTCGGGCGGCATTCTGTAAGATGAAAGCCCGCTCCGATTCGCCGCCC
>NZ_JAWRYD010000348.1:0-262 GCF_046534765.1 Burkholderia sp. SIMBA_062 | reverse complement strand
CACGCTTGATGCACCGATTTCCGGTGGTGCCGAAGGCGCGGCAGCTGGCACTCTGACCGTGCTGGTGGGCGGCGATCAAGCAACCTTCGATGAATGCCAGCCAATCTTCTCTGCCATTGGCAAGCGCATCGATTATCTGGGCGAGGCTGGCGCGGGTTATGTCGCAAAGATCGCGCAGGTCGTACTCTGCTATCTGCACTCGGTGGCCTTGTCCGAGGCGTTGATGCTCGGCGTCAAGGGCGGAGTGCCAGCTGACAAGATG
>NZ_JAWRYD010000347.1:0-263 GCF_046534765.1 Burkholderia sp. SIMBA_062 | reverse complement strand
GTCATTAATTAAAACCATTATTCTACTCTTGTTTTCTGTTCTATCCATTGAAATTTGTTTTGGACAATCCAATCAAAAAGATGAACTTCGGAAAGCAGACTCCATCATTAACAATTATTCTCAGGCAGATGCTCCAGGGATGGCTGTAGGGATTATAAGAGACGGAAAAGTCATTGAAAAGAAAATATACGGACTGGCAAATCTTGAAAACCGGATTCCTGTGACAGATTCTACAGCATTTAATATTGCATCAGTCTCTAAAC
>NZ_JAWRYD010000346.1:0-263 GCF_046534765.1 Burkholderia sp. SIMBA_062 | reverse complement strand
CGAACCTTTCCGGCTCGCGCGGGCGAAACCTGGGGCGCTGTTACCGCGCCCGAACCGCCCTTGCCAGGCGGCGAATGCATCGGACCGACGCGCGGTCCGATGCGCAGCCCGAAACTCAGGCCGCAGCTTCGAGCAGCGGCATCAGGCCGCCTGCACGGTCGAGCGCGGAGAGGTCATCGTAACCGCCCACATGCGTCTCGCCGATATAGACCTGCGGCACCGTGCGACGGCCGGTACGCGTCATCATTTCTTCACGACGCGCC
>NZ_JAWRYD010000345.1:0-263 GCF_046534765.1 Burkholderia sp. SIMBA_062 | reverse complement strand
AATGCGAACGGTCAGACCGGCCGCTTCTGGAAAGTCGTGAATCCGAACGTGAAAAACCGTGTGGGTGCGAATCCTGGCTACAAACTGATCGTCAACGACTCGCCGCTAATGCTCGCCGATCCGAACTCGAAGGTACGCCAGCGCGGCGGCTTCGCGACGCGTCACGTATGGGTCACGCCGTACGACACCACGCAACGCTATGCGAGCGGCGACTATCCGAATCAGCATGCGGGCGGCGACGGTCTGCCGCGTTATATCGAGGC
>NZ_JAWRYD010000344.1:0-263 GCF_046534765.1 Burkholderia sp. SIMBA_062 | reverse complement strand
GCCGACCAGCGCGAACACGTCGGGGCGCGGGTTCTTCGCCGCGTCCTTCTGCGTCGTGGCGTACCCGTGGCGGAACCGTTTCAGGTGGTCCTCGTCGAGCGTCACCGTGTGCTTGCGATCGCGCTCGTTGTTGCTCTCGACCGTGGCCGTCGCGCGCAGCACGCCGTCGGCGCCACGGCCCACGGTGTTCAGGCGCAACGTGGCGCTCATGGGCTCCTCAAGTTTTACCGGCAACGCGAGCGACAGGTTCTTGTCGCTGCGCA
>NZ_JAWRYD010000343.1:0-263 GCF_046534765.1 Burkholderia sp. SIMBA_062 | reverse complement strand
ACGACTGACACGCACGGCGGCCCGATGGCACAAATCATCATCACGGCGATAGGTTCGGCTGGCGATGTGCACCCGCTGCTCGGCGTCGGGCGGGCGCTCGCCGCGCGCGGTCATCGCGTGGTGTTCTGTTCGCATCCGCCATTCGAAGCGGCCGCGCGCCGCGAGGGTTTCACGTTCGTCGCCATCGGTCTCGCCGAAGACTATGCAGCCGCGCTCGCGAACCCTGCGCTCTGGCATCCGCGCACATCGTTCAAGACGTTATG
>NZ_JAWRYD010000342.1:0-263 GCF_046534765.1 Burkholderia sp. SIMBA_062 | reverse complement strand
AATCGTAGGCTGCGGGAGGCCAGTCATGCGCACGATTTCCTGGGGTGTCAGCTCGGGCTTTTCATGGCTGAAGCATCGCAATATCTGAAGCCCGCGGGCCAAGGCGGTGACGTATTGGCGATCTTTCTCGCCCTCGGGTGCTGGGTTTTTCGAAGTTTCTGAACTCATTAACTTGCGCTCGACTGAGATGATCGGAGTATAGTCAAAATTCACTAAGTGGATACAGAATTTGCACAGCGAATAAAAATAGAAGGGAACACAAT
>NZ_JAWRYD010000341.1:0-263 GCF_046534765.1 Burkholderia sp. SIMBA_062 | reverse complement strand
ATGCGTAGCTGATGGGAAGCAGGTCAATATTCCTGCACTAATGATAGATGCGATGGGGGGACGGATCGTGGATGGTTGTCCGGGTGTTGGAAGCCCCGGTCGCTGCATTGGAGAAGGCACTTAGGCAAATCCGGGTGCGTAATTCCAGGGTGTGGCGCGAGCTCCCTCGGGTGCGAAGCAATTGGAAGTGGTTCCAAGAAAAGCCTCTAAGATTCAGTCTAACGATGACCGTACCGCAAACCGACACAGGTGGGCGAGATGAG
>NZ_JAWRYD010000340.1:0-263 GCF_046534765.1 Burkholderia sp. SIMBA_062 | reverse complement strand
ATATCACTGTTGATATATAAGATATTGACTGGGAAAGATCTCATATTGCATCCTGAGTTAGGGTCTTACAAAGTTTCTATAGATAATGGGTCTCTAAATAATACAATAAGCAATGCTTGCAATGAATTAAGGGGGCTGGATATTAAAGGCAGTCTTTTACTGTCTGAGCTATTCTCATCTATGTGTAAAGTCGATGTTAATGAAAGAACAAATCTTTTGTTTGCGAGTCGTGTTCTTTGGGATATACGTATAGAAGGTTTTTG
>NZ_JAWRYD010000339.1:0-263 GCF_046534765.1 Burkholderia sp. SIMBA_062 | reverse complement strand
ATGCACCACTGGCTCGCCGAGCATCACGTGCTCGAGCGCGTGCGCCGCAGACATTGAGCTGAGGCGCGGGCCATTGCGGCCCCTGGTTGTAGTCAGACGGACGTTGCGTCTGTTTTGTGGCTGCTCGATAGCAGCTGCGGGGAGCGGTTTGCTATTCGCGCTACCGTGAGCTAGCCGAGCACGTTAGTCACTAGCCGGCACGCGTATTTCCCACGCCCAAACGCCAGAACCCCGGCTCTCCTTCTGGAGAAGCCGGGGTTCTG
>NZ_JAWRYD010000338.1:0-264 GCF_046534765.1 Burkholderia sp. SIMBA_062 | reverse complement strand
CTAGTTTACATAAATAATTTTGCTTCAGGAACACAAACAGGGCAAGCAATAAATATCGATGAAAATGGATATTATTATTTTGATGGCTCTGCATGGATGAAATTGAATTCCGGAGGGAGAAATATTAATCTATATAATTCAGACGGAATTCTTTCCGATAACAGAACTGTTGCCCAAAATGATAAAATACTTGCTTTCACAGGAAATAGCGTAGATGCTTTTTCTGTAGACGGCACTACATTTTCTGTAGATGCAAGAAATAAC
>NZ_JAWRYD010000115.1:0-481 GCF_046534765.1 Burkholderia sp. SIMBA_062 | reverse complement strand
CTTGTACTGAATACATAGGTGCAAGAGGCGAACCAGGGGAACTGAAACATCTAAGTACCCTGAGGAAAAGAAATCAACCGAGATTCCCTTAGTAGTGGCGAGCGAACGGGGACCAGCCCTTAAGGTGGTTTGAGATTAGTGGAACGCTCTGGAAAGTGCGGCCATAGTGGGTGATAGCCCCGTACACGAAAATCTCTTATCAATGAAATCGAGTAGGACGGAGCACGAGAAACTTTGTCTGAATATGGGGGGACCATCCTCCAAGGCTAAATACTACTGACTGACCGATAGTGAACTAGTACCGTGAGGGAAAGGCGAAAAGAACCCCGGAGAGGGGAGTGAAATAGATCCTGAAACCGTATGCGTACAAGCAGTGGGAGCCTACTTGTTAGGTGACTGCGTACCTTTTGTATAATGGGTCAGCGACTTATATTCAGTGGCGAGCTTAACCGAATAGGGGAGGCGTAGCGAAAGCGAGTCT
>NZ_JAWRYD010000337.1:0-264 GCF_046534765.1 Burkholderia sp. SIMBA_062 | reverse complement strand
GGGCGAGGCGGCCGAGTTCAAGACCGTGCCGATGATCGTGCTGACCAACGCCTACTCGGCGTCGGCGTCGGAAATCGTCGCGGGCGCGCTGCAGGACCAGAAGCGTGCGCTCATCATCGGCAAGACGACCTTCGGCAAGGGCTCGGTGCAAACCGTGCGTCCGATGACGGCCGACACGGCGCTGCGTCTGACCACGGCGTACTACTACACGCCGAGCGGCCGCTCGATCCAGAACAAGGGCATCCGTCCTGACGTCGCGGTCGA
>NZ_JAWRYD010000336.1:0-264 GCF_046534765.1 Burkholderia sp. SIMBA_062 | reverse complement strand
AAAATCTGCCGGCCTTGCGGCACGTAGGCGATGCCTTTCGACACGCGGCGGTAACTCTCGTCCTTCGAGACGTCGGCGCCGCCCACGCGCACCGTGCCGCGATTGGCGGGCAGCATGCCTATCAGCGCCTTGAACAGCGTGGTCTTGCCCATGCCGTTGCGGCCCATCACGGCCACGCTTTCGCCTTGCGAAACGGAAAAGCCGATGCCGTGCAGCACTTCGCTCTGGCCGTAGCTGACGACGAGATCGTCGACTTCCAGCATG
>NZ_JAWRYD010000114.1:0-485 GCF_046534765.1 Burkholderia sp. SIMBA_062 | reverse complement strand
GGCGGCGCGTCGGCGGTTGCGTCGAAGCCCGGCGGGCGCGGTCCAGTGCAGCAGCCGCACGTCGATTTCTCGCGGCGACGCGGAACCCGTCTATTATCTTAAAATTACGCTGCGCACCGCCCGGTTCGTTGAGCATCGCAACGCTACCGTGGCGCGACCGAGGCGTCGCACAACATCGCACGTCGGGCCGCGTGTATCGGGAGAAGAATATAGATGGATGAATTTTTTGTGCGAGTGATGGTAGCGGACGATCATCCTTCGTCCGCACTCGGGATGTCGCAGGCACTCGCGGGCAGCAGCACGATCAAGCTGCTCGGCACTGTGTCGAATTCGACCGACCTGGTGGCGATGCTCGACGTACAGCAGAGCGACGTGCTCGTCGTCGATTATGTGATGCCGGGCGGCAAGTATGGCGACGGTCTCGCGTTGTTGTCGTTTCTGCAGCGCCGCTATCCCGCGCTTCATCTCGTGACGATCACGATGAT
>NZ_JAWRYD010000335.1:0-264 GCF_046534765.1 Burkholderia sp. SIMBA_062 | reverse complement strand
CGCGAAGCGCGCCTTTCGGCGCCTTCGTCACGGAGAGGATAAAAATGAATCAGCGCGAATATTTGCTTGAGGGGCCGGCCGACTCGATGATGCCGGTCGCGCCCGAAAGCGGACACATGGGCAATCTGCTCGATACGCTCTATGCCGGCCGCAAGACGATCCTGGTCGCGACCGTGCTGTGCACGCTCGTCGGCTGCGTGTATGCGCTGCTGGCGGCGCCGGTGTATGAATCGGACATGCTGATCCAGGTGGAGGAAAATCCGA
>NZ_JAWRYD010000334.1:0-264 GCF_046534765.1 Burkholderia sp. SIMBA_062 | reverse complement strand
CATATCATCATCCATAAATACAATAAATGGATCAGATTCCTGATAAGAAATATTTTCCAATACATTTAATGCTTTATGTCCTTTTCCTAAAAAACCTTGTCGCCATGAACCTTGTATTACTGATTTTATTGTTCGTTGTATCATTGTAAGTGCTTTTATTTATTAAGTCAAATTTCCAAAAAAAATCTCTACATTTATCATGTGTTACAGAAAGGATAGTAGTTACAAAAAGGATACTTATGCAAACGAAAGAAACATGTCAGA
>NZ_JAWRYD010000014.1:0-195717 GCF_046534765.1 Burkholderia sp. SIMBA_062 | reverse complement strand
TGGTCGCACAACCAGTCTATTCCTTCGGGCACCGCTTTCCTTTTAGGCCTCGCCTTCACGCTAATCCGTGAAGAACCCATAAAAAGGGGTTGGCTTCCCAAGCGATTCATCGTTGCACCAATCGTGAGAGCCGTTTTCCGCGTGGACATGGCTCTTTTATTTGCACACAAACCCTACCAACTAGTTGGTTGTTATTTGGAGAAACCATGGAAAACTGGACTGAAACAATCGGCGCCGTCACCCGCCGCGTGCATGAACTTGCACGGTACACCCCGGACACCGTCAAAGGCGTCGGTTTGCTTGGTGGCGCCGGCGCCAAGACGAATCATCTCGACGCAAAGACCCGAGAGCTGATTGCGCTGGCAGTCGCTGTCACCACGCGCTGCGACGGCTGCATCGCGTTTCACGCGGCAGAAGCCAACAAGCTCGGCGTGACGAAGGAAGAAGTCGCGGAAGCACTTGGTGTCGCCATCAATCTCAATGCCGGTGCCGCTGTGGTCTATAGCACGCATGTGCTCGACGCGCTGGACCAGCTCGGCCGCGAGTAAATGTCCTGCCCGGCGCTGCCGTTGCAAGCGGAGCGCCACCAAGCAGCAATTTCCAGCTGAGGATGAAACATGAAGCGGGTCAGTGTAGAAGTATGGTCGGACTTTGTCTGCCCCTGGTGCTGGATCGCAAAACGACGCCTGGAAAAAGCGATAGAAGGCATGACGCAGCACGTCGACGTTGCCGTGACACACAAGTCCTACCGTCTCGCGCGAGGCATGGTTCCGACTGGCTTTACAGACGCGCTTTATGCCAAGTTCGGAAACCCCGCGGCAGCGCAAAGAATGATGGATGCGGTGTGCTTGGCCGGCGCCCAGGAAGGTCTGAACTACCGATTCGAGACCATGCGCTTTGGTGATACGAGCGACGCGCACTTGCTCGTTAAAAGCGTCCAAAATCCTGAAGACAAACAACGATTGATCGAAGCGATCTACCGGGCCGCGACGACCGACGGTGTTGACATCTTCGACAGAGCCGCGCTCGTCGAGCTTGCGAAGAGCATCGGTATTTCTGCTGCGTCGCTCTCCTTCGACGATCGCAAGATGGTGTCCGAAATCGCGCGAGATGAAGCAGAGGCGAATCGGATCGCAAACGGCGTTCCGCTGTTTGTCTTCAACAACCGAACGTACCTTTCGGGCGCACGTGAAGTCGCGGTGTTCGAAAAAGCGTTGATCGACTCCGCCGAGAACGTACCGGACGAAAGCGAAGACACCGGAGGCATGAGTTGCAGCATCGACGGATGTGCTGGCTAGGCTGGCGGCGCCCGATTCATAGGGAAGCCAATTTTCCGGATTTGTTCATTATCCGCGTGAATCAGCGATCCACGGCGATTCGATAACCGTCCAGTTCATTTCGCATTCAGCGCGACACTTAACCAGCGCCCTGGCGCACCTTCATTTTGAGCAACGTGATGAGTAAATTGTTTACGCCCTACGATCTTTCCGGGACCCAGCTCGCCAACCGCGTCGTGATGGCACCGATGACGCGCACGCGTACGCCCGATAACATTCCCAACGACCTCACCGCGCTCTACTACGCGCAGCGTGCTTCCGCCGGCTTGATCATCACCGAAGGTCTTCCGGTTTCCGAAGAGGGTCGCGGCTATCTGTATACGCCGGGCCTGTACACCGACGAGCAGATGGAAGGATGGCGAAAAGTCACCGATGCCGTGCACAAAAAGGGCGGCAAAATCTTTGCCCAGCTCTGGCACGTTGGCCGGCTGTCCCACGTTTCCATCCAGCCTGGCAATGCGGCTCCGGTGTCGTCGGGCGAAGTGCCGGCGACCACGACCATGGTCTATGCATGGGTCGAACCCGGCAAGGAAGGCCCGGTCCTCCCGAGCGTGCCGCGTGCGCTGACCACGGACGAAGTGCAACGTGTCACTCAGGACTTCGTTGCATCCGCGCGTCGGGCGATGGACGCAGGCTTCGATGGTGTGGAAGTGATGGCGGCCAATGCCTTCTTGTTCGACCAGTTCCTGAGCAGCGCGCTGAACACCCGCACCGACCAATATGGCGGTTCCATCGCTAATCGCCAGCGCTTTTTGCTCGAGACGATCGACGCCCTGGCGGACGCCATTGGCGGTGAAAAGGTGGGCGTGCGCGTCTCGCCGTTCGGGCGCATCTACGATATGGAGGCCTTCGAAGGTGAAGCGGATGCATGGGCAAGCATGGCCTCGGCCTTGAACGAAAGGAAGCTGGCGTTCGTGCACCTGAACTATCAGACGACTATCTCCGCTGCCGGTACACCGGATGGCTTTGGTGCGGCTTTCCGCAAGGCCTACCGGGGCACGCTGATCGGCGCCGGCGGCTTCACGCAGGAGCTGGCCGAAGCCGAACTCGCGAAGGGAGAGCTTGACCTGATCGCATTCGGCACGGCCTTCATTTCCAACCCAGATCTGGTGGAGCGGATGAAGAACGGCTGGCCGCTCACGGAGCCCGATCGGTCGACCTTCTATGGCGTCATTGGTGCCAAGGGTTACACCGATTATCCGACTTTCGAGCAGGAAACCGCGTAATCGGACTGAAATGCCGACGCATCAGTCCAGTCCCCGACGTGAATGCGAGACGAGGTACGGCGGGCTCGGACTGCTTGCATGGGAAGTCTTCGAATCAATTTTTCCAAGTCGTTCGAAGTGCTTTCCATCGGCATTTAAATGCGTCGCAAGATCTGGCGAAACCACGCCGGCCGCCCATGATCCGGACCAGTCGATGCGTCGCCTCAGGTTGCACGCCACATTCAGACTTCCCCATCGACGTCAATGCAGGCCATCGAAGCTGTTGCACGCCATGGGGCCGAAAAGTCAAGCGGATATGCCGTCGTACGTCGGTGCGATAGACCAGCAGCTGCATCGCGCGAGGCTCGTCGAACGCTTGATCTCGTACATGGAGAATCCAGTATGGGCTATAACTTTGATCGCTCGATCTCCCGCCGCGACACAAATGCGATCGCGGAGGAAGGTTTCGCGAATTATCTGTTCGGAGCGGATGCACTTGCGCTCGAGATGCCGAGAGAAGAGCTGATTTCGATGTGGGTGGCCGACATGCAATTCGCGGCCCCCGATGCCGCCATCGATGCCATTACCGAGCGCCTCAAACATCCGATCTTCGGCTACACAGCCGACCTGGACGAGCAGCTCTATCAGGCTTTCCACTCGTGGTGCGCGCAACGATATGGCTGGCATTTCGCTCGCGAGGAAATGCAGGTCTCACTCGGCGTCATACCCGCACTCTTCGCGCTCGTCGAGTACGTGTGCCGACCCGGCGACAAGGTGCTTGGTCTGACGCCTGCCTACGGATACTTCAAACACGCGGCGATGCAGCGCGGCCGCGAGTTCGTGACGTCGCGCATGCTCGCATCCGACGATGGCGAATACACGATCGACTTCGACGACTTCGAAGCGAAAGTGAGCGATCCGGCAGTGAAGCTCTTTTTCCTGTGCCACCCGCATAATCCGACCGGCCGAATCTGGACAAACGACGAGTTGCGTCGCATGGGCGAACTCTGTATCGCAAACGGTGTGAAGATCGTTTCCGACGAGATCCATTGCGACCTGCTGAGAACCGGCAATGCACACACGCCATTGGCGAAGCTGTTCCCGGGCAGCCCCGCCATCATCACGTGCATGGCCGTTAGCAAGACGTTCAATCTCGCGGGAATGATGATCGCAACCGTCATCATCCCGGACCCGGAATTGCGCTCGGAATGGAAGCGTCGCCACTACCCGTTCGTGAACCCACTCAGTCTCGCGGCCGCCATCGGCGCGTATCGCAACGGCGCTCCGTGGCTGGATGCGCTGCGGCTGTATCTGGACGAGAACTTCGCCTTGACTCGACGCTTTCTGAGCGATCACTTTCCAGCAGCCAAATTCCGCGTTCCGGAAGCGACCTATCTGGCGTGGATCGACCTGCGGACCTATTTCGACGATTCAGTCAACCTCACGCGATTCTTTCTTGAAAAGGCGGGTGTCATTCTCGAAGGTGGTGAAATGTTCGTCGAGAACGGCGACCGAAGAGTGCGACTCAATCTGGCGTGTCCGCGGGCGCAGCTCCAACTGGTTTTGGAACGAATCCGCGATGCAATTTTGAGCCAATACCGTTGAATCAAGCAGGCGCACGGCAAGACAGCATCATCAACTCAAACGAACCCAAGGAACACTTATGCCGCTCATCAATGTAAAAGTCATCGAAGGCGTTTTCTCCGCAGCCGACAAGGAAAAGATCATTTCTACCCTTACCGATGCCATGGTGTCGATCGAGGGCGAGAACATGCGGCCCGTTACCTGGGTCATCGTTGAAGAGGTAAAGAGCGGTGACTGGGGAATTGCCGGCAACGCACTGACAACCGAGAAAGTTAAGGCACTGGCCGCAGGTCAGTAACTGGCTGGCCTCCAACGGGCTCCAGCGGCAGTGAAGCGACCATTGCTTACGCCGTTGGAGCCCCTTTTCATTGCTTCCACGGCATGCTACCTATAACGCCCAGCCTGCGCTATCGATCGAGTCAGCAAGGTCACCGGATAGGCAATTCGTCCGCAGGGCGGAGCTGGCCGATACTTCCCCGGCATTGCCTCAGGGCAGCCGATGTGCTTCTACGTGCCGTCGCAATTGCTGCAGGATGCTGCCTCGATGCCCTTCTCAAATTCGTCGCTCACGTCTGTACCAGTCGTCCGCAATAACGTTTTGCAGATTGCCTTTGGGGGCCTGCACAATCGATTTTGCACAGCGGTCTGCAACACCAACACGGCAGACGTCAAATCCCCCGCTGATTCACCCGCTTCGACAATTCCTCCGCGCTTTCCTTTCTTTCGCTGTACCGATCGACCAGATACGGGCCGATGTCGCGCGTCAGCAGCGTGAACTTCACCAGTTCTTCCATCACGTCGACGACTCGATCGTAATAGGCCGACGGCTTCATCCGCCCCGCTTCGTCGAATTCCATGAACGCCTTGGCCACCGACGACTGGTTCGGGATCGTCAGCATGCGCATCCAGCGCCCCAGCACGCGCATCTGATTCACCGCGTTGAACGACTGCGAGCCGCCGCTGACCTGCATCACCGCGAGCGTCTTGCCCTGCGTCGGCCGCACGGCGCCGACCGACAGCGGAATCCAGTCGATCTGCGACTTCATGATGCCCGTCATCGCGCCGTGTCGTTCGGGGGAGCACCACACCATCCCTTCCGACCACATCGCCCATTCGCGAAGCTGGACGACTTTCGGATGGCTCTCCGGCGCATCGTCGGGCAGCGGCAGGCCGCTCGGATTGAACACGCGTACCTCCGCGCCCATCGCGGTGAGCAGGCGCTCGGCTTCCTCGACCAGCAGGCGGCTGAACGAACGCTCGCGCAGCGAACCGTACAGCAGCAGGAAACGCGGCGGATGGGTGGACGGCGACGCCGGCCGCAAGCGGCTCGCGTCCGGCACGTGGAACAA
This sequence comes from Burkholderia sp. SIMBA_062, assembly GCF_046534765.1. Taxonomy (NCBI): domain Bacteria; kingdom Pseudomonadati; phylum Pseudomonadota; class Betaproteobacteria; order Burkholderiales; family Burkholderiaceae; genus Burkholderia; species Burkholderia sp. SIMBA_062. Next base: position 190,242 of record NZ_JAWRYD010000014.1, on the reverse strand, counting down.
CGCGGGATCGAGTTGCGGCAGGTCGGTCAATCGGGCTGTCAATCGGTCGGTCATGGAGGGATTCCCGGGTTGGCTCACACGCGCTCGTACCAGCCCTTCGACCGGTTCACGATGCGCACCACCAGCAGCATGACCGGCACCTCGATCAACACGCCGACGACGGTCGCGAGCGCCGCCCCGGAGTGAAAACCGAACAGGCTGATCGCGGCCGCGACGGCGAGCTCGAAGAAATTGGATGCGCCGATCAGCGCGGACGGGCACGCGATGTCGTGCTTCTCGCCCACCGCGCGGTTGAGCCAGTACGCGAGCGCCGCGTTGAAGAACACCTGGATCAGGATCGGCACTGCGAGCAATGCGATCACCAGCGGCTGCTTCAGGATCGCTTCGCCCTGGAACGCGAACAGCAGCACGAGCGTCGCGAGCAGCGCGGCGATCGACCACGGGCCGATCCGCGCCATCGCGGCGTCGAACGCGGCCGGCCCGTGCCTCAGCAGCCGCTTGCGCCAAAGCTGCGCGATGATCACCGGAATCACGATGTAGAGCACGACCGACGTGAGCAGCGTCGCCCACGGCACGGTAATCGCGGACATTCCCAGCAGCAGCCCGACCAGCGGCGCGAACGCGATCACCATGATGCTGTCGTTCAGCGCGACCTGCGACAGCGTGAACAACGGATCGCCGCCCGTGAGCCGGCTCCACACGAACACCATCGCCGTGCACGGCGCGGCGGCCAGCAGGATCAGGCCGGCGATGTAGCTGTCGAGCTGATCCGCCGGCAGCATCGGCGCGAACAGCTGGCGCACGAACAGCCAGCCGAGGAACGCCATCGAGAACGGCTTGACGAGCCAGTTCACGGCGAGCGTGACGCCGATCCCCTTCACATGCCGGCGCACTTCATGCAGCGCGCCGAAGTCCACCTTCACGAGCATCGGCACGATCATCACCCAGATCAGCAGCCCGACCGGCAGGTTGACCTGCGCGTACTCGATGCGGCCGATCCGCTGGAACAGGCCGGGCCGCAGCTGGCCGAGCGCGATGCCGGCGACGATGCACAGCGCGACCCAGAGCGTCAGGTAGCGTTCGAAGAAGTTGATCGCGGGCCTGACGGCGGCGTTGCGGGGCGGGACGACGTTGGACGTGTTCATCGGACGTGGCTCGGGATGGAGAAAGGCGCGCGGCATGCAGGTTCGCGCAGGCCGCCGGACGACCGCTCAGTTTTGCGCAATGGCGGTCAATGCCCCCTGGAGTTCGGCATTGCTCATGCGCTCGAGCGGCAGCGCCAGCAGTTGCAGCATCCGGTAGCCAAGCGCCTCGCGCGTCAGTTCGAACGCGAGCCGCTTGCCCGCGTCGCCGCCCGCCGCGTTCGACGGATCGGCGTAGCCCCAGTGCACTTTCACCGGGCTGCCGGGCCAGTACGGGCACGCCTCCGCGGCCGCGCTGTCGCATACGGTGATGACGATGCGCATTTCCGGCGCGCCGTCGCCGACGAATTCGTCCCAGTTCTTGCTGCGGTATCCGCTGACGTCGACGCCGGCGCGCGTCAGCGCATCCAGCGCGAACGGATTGAGCCGGCCGCTCGGCGCACTGCCCGCGCTGTAGGCGCGCACGTCGCGGCCGAGCTTCGCGGCCCAGTGATTGAGCATGCCCTCGGCGAGCACGCTGCGCGCGGAATTGTGGGTACAGAGGATCAGGACGTTGGTGGTCATCGGCGGGGGCGTGAACGTGGGCTTACGTTGGGTCGGAGCAGGCGGGCGAACAGGTGGAGACCGGGGAGCACGGATTACCGCCGCAGCAGTTCTCGGTGAGGTACCCAACGAGCCCGTTCATTGTCGCGAAGTTCGCGCAATAGAACACGAAGCGGCCTTCCTGGCGGCTCGTGACGAGTTGCGCGTGAGCCAGTTCCTTCAGATGAAACGACAGCGACGACGGCGGCACGTCGAGCAGCGTCGCGATTTGGCCGGCCGCCAAGCCCGACGGGCCGGCCTGCACGAGCGCGCGGAAGACGGCGAGGCGGGATTCGTGCGCGAGCGCCGAAAGCGCGGCGATGGTCTGGTTGGTTTCCATGTTTCGATAATACTCGAAATGTGGAAACGATGGAACTTCGTCGCTTGCTCAGCTGTCCGAAGCTTGGGGACGAACAAGCCGCAGGCCGTTCGTGATTCCTGGCATGCGCCGGGAAGGAATACACCCGTGCTTCGCAAAAAGGCGCAGATCTTGCCGGCACCGGGCGGTTGAATCGGCGGAACCGGGTCCCGCCCGGCACCCGTTACATCCTCACGACCACTCTTCCGGCGGCATCTCCCCGCTGTCGTCTTCCCAAAGCGGCTTGCCCGTCGCGTCATTCCCGCCCGTCGTCACCGGCCCGTTTCCGCTGCCACGCTCACTGCGCCGCGTCGGCTCACGCGACGTCGCCGCGCGCACCCGCGCCCGCGTGCGGGTCGGCGCCACGGTGCGCTGCTCGCCGCCGCGGCGCTCGCCGGTCGAAGGCTCATCGTTGGTCTGTCGTCGATTCGAGTCCGCATTCATGTTTGCCCTCCTGTGTCGTTGAAAGAAACCGTCGTCCGAGCGCCGCAATTTCGGTGCCGGGCGCCGGGCAAGCGCCTTGCTATTCCTTGCTATCCGTTCGTACCCCAACCCTGGAGGTGACCATGCCGACCGACCGCAGCACGCCACCCGCCACACGCCATCGCCTCGGCGGATGGATGGCCCGCGAGGAAGCCCACATGGCCGCGTATCGCGAAAAAATTGCGGGCGAAGCGCGCGCGCATGCCGGCGAACGGCTGCGCACGCCGGCCGTGCAGGAACTCGCGCGGCTGTTCGACGACAATGCCGTGCTGCGCATGAGCCTCACGCGCGCGATCGACGAGGCGCTCGAATCGGGCCGCAAGCTCGGCTACGCGTCGATCGGCGAGTTGATGACCGTGATCGACCACCTGATGACCTACACGCCGCCGTTCAGCGAATCGAGCCTGATCGTGTGCCCGGTGAACGCATTCCTCGACTGGCCGATGTGCATGCCGTCGGGCCACGCGGTGTTTCGCGACGCGGCGGTCAACGCGCACCTGAAGCAGGTGTTGAACGTATGGTGCGACTTCCTCGGCGGCCCGCATTCGTGCACGCATCTCGACACGTCGGCGCCCGACGGCTGGTTCTGCGACGAAGCGCGCGAGCGGCTGGGCCTGTCGCAGTTCCAGTACCAGGAAGATCAACCGCACTGGGGCTTCGCTTCGTGGAACGACTTCTTCACGCGCCGGTTTCGCGCGGATGCGCGGCCCGTCGCGGCACCGGGCGATTCGCACGTAATCGTCAGCGCATGCGAGGCGCAGCCGTATCACACCGAGTCCAACCTGAAGATCCGCGACACGTTCTGGATCAAGGGCCAGCCGTATTCGCTGCGCGACATCTTCACGCCGGCGCGGCTGCCGCTCGCCGAACGCTTCGTCGGCGGCGACCTCTATCAGGCGTATCTGAGCGCGTACAACTATCACCGCTGGCACGCGCCGGTGCGCGGCACCGTCACGCATGCGTACCGGGTCGACGGCACCTACTATTCGGTCGCGGAAGCCGAAGGCCCGGATCCGGCCGGGCTCAACGATTCGCAGGGCTACATGACGGCGGTCGCCGCGCGCGCGGTGGTCGCGATCGACTGCGACGATCCGGGAATCGGCACCGTGGTGGGGGTGTTCGTCGGGATGGGCGACGTGTCGTCGTGCGTGATCGAGGTCGTGCCGGGGCAGCGCATCGACAAGGGCGACGAGATCGGCTATTTCCAGTACGGCGGCTCGACCTACTGCCTGCTGTTCGAACCCGGCGTGATCGACCACTTCCTGTACGCGCCGCCGTTCGACGGCGACACGCCGGTCGTGCAGGTCAACGCGCCGGTCGCGATCGCGCGCTGAGCTACGGGCCGGCCGGCATCGGGTTGCGATTGGGATTGCGCGATCGCATCACGCATCGGCGCCGTCGTGCCGTTGCATGCTTTGCACGATCGACAGACCGTCGGCGGTCAGCGCGGGACGGCTGGCGCCCGACGCGTCGCGACGTATCTCGATCAACTGTTGTTCGACCAGCGCGACGACGTCGTCGCGGTCGCTCTGGATCTGTTCCGGTGCGCGGTGCACCAGGAACAGCGCGGCAAATTCATGGGCTGTCAGCATGTTCGTCTTCCCCGTGTCCAGCTTCGTGCGATGCGGCGGCGCATCGCGTCGGCGCGGGCGCGCATCGGGCGCCCACATCGGAAGCTACATGCACGGAGCGTGCCAGTATGTGGGACGCGGCCCGCGCCGCGTGCGGCCGGCACGCGGCGCGATGTGTCCCTGCGAACCGCGTGACGGCCGCTGCAAAGTTTTCAACCGCGTGTAACGGAGCGGCAACGGCGGCCCGAGGGGAAGCACGATGTGGCGCGCGCTCCCGAGTTGCGCCGGGCGACTTACGATTTCCGCGAGCGGGCCATGCCCGCGCGTGCCGTCTTGCCCGCGGCCTTGTCCTGCACGCGGAAGTAGCCGCTGTGCAGCTCGGCGCCGCCCTTGCCGTCGGCGAGCACTTCCGCGCACGCGGCTTCGATGCGGGCACGGCCGCGTTCGAACGCGTCGCGCAGGTCTGCTTCGAGCGCGGAGCGCGCGCCGAAATGATCCTCCAGCGCTTCGACCGTGATCGCGCAGATTTGCGGCTTCCCGTCGACCTCCACGACGAAGCGCATCTGCAGCGCTGCGCCGTCGAACTCCGGCGGCGCGTCGGTCAGTGTCACGCGTTGAACGGCGTCGGTCGGCATCGCTCACGCTCCGCGCGACGCGAGCGACTGCACCAGCGCGCCATTGAATGCAGGCAGATCGTCGGGCTTGCGGCTCGTGATCAGGCTGCCGTCACGCACGACCTCCTGGTCGACCCACTTGCCACCCGCGTTGCGGATGTCGTCCTGCAGGCTCGGCCAGCTCGTCATCGTGCGGCCCTCGACCAGCCCTGACGACACGAGCAGCCAGCCGCCGTGACAAATCGCCGCGATCGGCTTGCCCGCGCCGACGGCGGCGGTCACGAATTCACGCGCGGCCGGCAGCATCCGGATCGCGTCGCCGTTGACGACGCCGCCCGGCAGCACGACCGCGTCGTAATCGCCTATGCGCGCATCGTCGAACGTGTGGTCGACCTTCACGCGATCGCCCTTGTCGACGTGCCTGAGCCCCTGGATGTCGCCGGGCTTCTGCGATATCACGTCGACCTGCGCGCCTTCCGCCTCCAGCGCGCGCCGCGGTTCGACGAGCTCGGCTTCCTCGAAGCCGTCGACCGCGAGTATCGCCACCTTGCAATGGTCCAGCTTGCCTGTCATGGAATGCTCCCGTTGTGTTGCGGCACCGTTCGTGCCATGCCGGTCGGGAAGCAAGCGGCGTGCCGCGGCCTCGGGGATGCAGGCCCTACGAGCCGCTTGGGGTAGGTCACGACCCCGGTATCGGCCAATGGCGGCCCCTAGGCAGGCCGCAGCCTGGTCCGCGCGCTTCGCCGCACGTGACGCGGCGCAGCGCCTGCAAAGATTTCAACGGAGTATGTAACGCAACCGCATCCGGCCTTCGTTCGAGGCCGCGCGCCGCGCTTACTGCAGGTGGCGCGCGGCGTCGAGCATCGCGTCGGTGAGCTCGACCGTTACCGTCAGGTCATCGGTGGCCTCCGACAGCGATTCGAGCGTGGCCTGCACGCTGTCGTGCAGCATCGCGTGTACGCGCATCCGCGCGCCGTCGTCGAGGTCTGCGTAGCGCGCCATCGTGTCGCAGTCGAGCGCGAGCACGACCGAGTGCCGCGCGGCGCCGTGCGGAGCGTCGGGGACGAGCGCCCACGCCGCATGAAACGTGATCCTGCCGGTCTCGACGTCGAGATTCACCGCCGTATCGAGATCGTCGGGTTCGTCGTCGGGGTCGAGGTCGCTTGCGTCGACCGTGGTTCGGTAATTCGATTGCATGATGTCCTCCTGCGTGGTGACGGCGTGACGGCCGCGTGGCCGCGGGCCGCCATCGCGCCGCGCCGGCCGTGCCGGCGCGACACCGTGATCGTCAATAACCGCTGGAACCCGCGCCGCCGGTGCCGCCGGTGCCGCCTGCGCCACCGCTGCCTGCACTGCCGCCGCCCGCGCCACCGCCGCCGCCGCTGCCTGCGCTGCTGCCGCCCGCGCCGCCGCCGCCCGTGCTCCCGCTACCGCCGGTCCCGGCCCCGCTCGGGCCGCCCGGCTTGGTGCGTACCTGCGGGCGGACGTGCGAGCGGGTGCCGCGCGGTTCCTGCATGCGGGTCGCCGGCGGCGGCGCCGCGGTATTGCCGTTGGACATGCCGCCCGTTCCCTGCGCCGACGTGTCGTCCGCCGGCGCCAGGATGGGCGCGCCAGTGCCCTCGCCCGGACGCTGCGAATTCTGTGCCCACGCGGCCGGCGCCGCGGCGAGGAGCGCGACGGCCGCGCATGCGGCGATCCGGCGCGCGGCCGCTTTCGATTCGGATGCTGGTTTCATGGAGCGTTCTCCGTCAATGGAATCGTTTGTCGTGGAAGGTCCTGCACCTGCGATTCAGCAAAGCCCGTGCCGGTCGGCATGCGCGGCACGCGGCTTGCGGCCCGGTCACCGATCATCCCGAACCCGTACGGAGCCCTGCCATGCCTTCAGCTTCCGCTTCCCATCCGCACGGCAAACGCGCGACGCGCCGTCCCGGGCGCACGCGCGGCAACACTTCGCATCAGCGCAAGCGCTGGTCCGCGGACGTCATGCAAAAGAGCGATGCGCTCGACCTCGAGCCCGAGATCTTCAAGTCAGACGATCCGGGCGAGATCGCCGCCTCTCTCAAGCGCTCGGCCCAACATAGCCGCCGTCGCAAGGGCACGCCGTTCCAGTCGGCGATGTCGATGCTGAACTTCTACGTGAACCGCGCGGGCCGCAAGCTGCCGAAAACGCGCCGCACAACGCTCGAACGCGCGAAGCGCAAATTGCGCGAAGCGTTCGGGCGCAAGCCGTGACGGCACCCGCCTGCTTCGTATCGACCTGTTCCGCTTTCTCGCATGCATGAAACGCTGTGGTATCTGATCATCGGCGCGGTGCTGATGGGCATGGGCGTCGCGACGTCGGCGCTGCGCCGTCTGCCGTGCAGCACCGCGATGATTTATCTCGTGCTCGGCGTCGCGCTCGGTCCGTCCGGCGTCGGGCTCCTCCACCTCGATATCGAGCGCGACGCGCGGCTGCTGCGCGAGATCGTCGAGGTCGCGCTGCTGGTATCGCTGTTCGCGATCGGACTGCGGCTGCGCGTGCCGCTGTCCGACAAGCTGTGGCTCGTACCGTGCCGGCTCGGCCTGCTCGCGATGCTCGTCACCGTGCCGCTGCTCGCCGGCTGCGCGGTGCTGACGCTCGGCCTCGGCTGGGGCCCCGCGCTGCTGCTCGCGGCGATCCTCGCGCCGACCGACCCGGTGCTCGCGCACGACGTGCAGGTGCACGATCCCGGCGACCGCGATCTGGTGCGCTTCGCGCTGTCCGGCGAAGGCGGGATGAACGACGGGATCGCGCTACCGTTCGCGCTCGCGGGCCTCGCGCTGTGCGGCGCGCCCGATACGCCGCACGGGCCGCCGCCGTTGTCCGGCACGTTCGCGCTGGCCGCGCTGTGGGGCATCGCGGGCGCGGCCGCGATCGGCGGCCTGCTCGGCGCGGCGACGACCAAGGCGATCGGCCGGTTGCGCACCCGCTATGCGCAGGCGCTCGGCTTCGAAGGCTTCTTCGCGCTCGCGCTGATCGTGCTGTCGTTCGGCGCCGCGCAGTTCGCGCATACGTTCGGCTTCATCGCGACGTTCGCCGCGGGTGTCGCGATGCGCCGCATCGAGCATCGTGCGAGCGGCGACCGCCCGCCGCGGGAAGTGATCGGCCAGATCGATTCGGAAGACGTGATCGCGACCGAGAAACATCCGGAGAAAGTGCACGCCTTCATGGCCGAATCGGTGCTCGATTTCACGATCGAGCTCGAGCGCATCGCCGAGGCGCTCGTGATGACGATGATCGGCAGCGTGCTGGGCACGCTGTCGGCCCCGCTCGTCACATGGGGCGCGATTGCGCTGGCGCTCGTGCTGTTCGTCGCCGTGCGGCCGGTCGCGGTGCTGCTGACGCTCACCGGTTCACACGCGACGCTTGCCCAGCGGCGGTTGATGGCGTGGTTCGGGATACGCGGGATCGGCTCGTTCTACTACCTGCTGTTCGCGCTCGAACACGGGCCATCCAGCGCGGTGCGGCCGCTCGCGGCGCCGGTGCTCGCCGTGGTGGTGGCATCGGTGATCGCGCACGGGATCTCCGCGACGCCGCTGATGGATTGGTACTACCGCCTGCAGCATCGGCGCTGACGGCGTCACGACTTGCCGTAGAACAAAATGAAAGTGTCACCGACCGGGTGTCGCGTCGTTCTGGCTACGCGCGAGCACGCGGGCCAGTTTGAAGTCGATCGTCTTTGAGTTGCCGCTCGCCACAAACGTCTGATTTACACCGGCAATCTGCTGATAGGAGGTGTGCGCGTACGCGGCCAGTGTCGCGGTCCAGTAGCCGCATGGAATCGAATAGAAGCCGTTCAGCATGGCGAATTTCCTCGCCCCCGATCACAATTGGTCGTGCCTATGGTAATCATCATAAACCCGTCTTGGACACTATGACGGAACAGGTCCATTCTCTGTTCAACGCATCGCACTGACCGACGCGGCAACGAACGCCAGACTGAATGGAGCTGACCATGCAAGAGATCATCGACGGTTTTCTGAAGTTTCAACGGGACGTCATGCCCGCGCGCAGGGAGTTGTTCCGCAAGCTGGCCACCAGCCAGACGCCGCGCACGCTGTTCATTTCCTGCTCCGATAGCCGCATGGTTCCCGAACTGGTCACGCAGCGCGAACCGGGGGATCTGTTCGTGATCCGCAATGCCGGCAACATCGTGCCTTCGTTCGGTCCCGAGCCGGGTGGCGTTTCGGCTACCGTCGAATATGCAGTGGCCGCGCTCGGCGTGACCGATGTGGTGATATGCGGCCACTCGGACTGCGGCGCAATGACGGCCGTCGCGACGTGCAAGTGCCTCGACCATATGCCCGCGGTCGCGAACTGGCTGCGCTACGCCGACTCGGCGAAGCTCGTCAACGAGGCGCGTGAACATGCGAGCGAGCGCGAACGCGTCGACTCGATGGTGCGCGAGAACGTCATCGCGCAACTCGACAATCTGAAGACCCATCCCTCCGTTGCACTGGGACTCGCGCAAGGCCGCCTCAATTTGCACGGATGGGTCTACGACATCGAATCCGGCTCCATCGACGCGCTCGATGCCGCGACTCGCCAGTTCGTGCCCCTCGCCGCGCATCCCGATGTCACCGCAACGCCCGCCGAGTGCGCGGCTGCGCTCTGATTCCCGGCTCGTCACACCGGCTGCCGATCTCACCAGGTTGATTTACTCAAGGAGCAACATCATGACCCAATCGCAAGTCACACCGAACGCACGCGAAGCTTTGACGGAAACGATCATCGACGCGAAGGTGCGCAAGAACCTCACGTTCGAAGCCATCAACGAAGGCACGGGCTTGAGCCTCGCGTACACGACAGCCGCGCTGCTCGGTCAGCATGCGCTGCCGGAGAACGCGGCGAAGCTCGTCGCCGAACGCCTCGGGCTCGACGCCGACGCCGTGCGCCTGCTGCAAACCATTCCCGTGCGCGGCAGCATTCCGGGCGGCGTGCCGACCGATCCGACCGTCTACCGCTTCTACGAAATGGTGCAGGTGTACGGCTCGACGTTGAAGGCGCTGGTTCACGAGAAATTCGGCGACGGCATCATCAGCGCGATCAACTTCAAGCTCGATATCCAGAAGGTTCCGGACCCGGAAGGCGGCGAGCGTGCCGTCATCACGCTCAACGGCAAGTATCTGCCGACCAAGCCGTTCTGAACCGATGATGCATAGAAGAAAATTCATACTGAGCACCGGTGCCGCGCTTGCTTCGGGCGGCCTTGCCCTCCCGGGCTGCACGATGACGGGGCCGCGCTCCGCGTCGAACACCAGCAACGCGCTGTACTCCACAAGGAAATTGGAAATGACTTCACCCGCAGAAATTCGCCCACCGCTTCCGCCGTTCACGCTGGAGACGGCCATCGAGAAAGTCCGTCTCGCGGAAGACGGCTGGAATTCGCGCGATGCCGCCAAGGTCGCACTCGCCTATTCGCTCGACACGAAATGGCGCAATCGCGCAGAGTTCGCGAACAATCGAGCGGAAGCGCAGGCGTTCCTCGAGCGCAAGTGGAAGAAGGAGCACGAGTATCGTCTGATCAAGGAACTGTGGGCGTTCGGCGGCAATCGCATTGCCGTGCGCTACGCCTACGAATGGCACGACGACTCGGGCAACTGGTTCCGCTCCTATGGCAACGAGAACTGGGAGTTCGGCGAAGATGGCCTCATGCAACGCCGCTATGCGTGCATCAACGATATGCCGATCAAGGAATCCGAGCGAAAGTATCACTGGCCCTTGGGCCGTCGGCCGGACAATCACCCGGGGCTGAGCGAGTTGGGTCTTTGAAGCCCGGATCGTTACAGCTGCGATGAGCGATCAGCGCCCGACAATCCGGTAGCGAAGAATGACGGATTGTTGGGCATGTTTTTAGGTTCATTTGTATTGCTAATTGTTAGGGTGGTGCGTGAACCTCGCCCGGTGATTCCGTTAATGCGGGCCGGCGAAGGCCAAGCTGAGGAAGTGAGCAGCTGCCTCGTAAGCCACATCTGACATTGCAAGCGCTTGAAGGCGCAATAGCAAAATCTTCGCACATACATCCTCCTGTTAGCACAAACTTCGAACCTCAAAATCATTACTGTTATCACTACCTATTACATATATCGAAACAAGGAAAGGGAAACATCATGAACAAGAGCATCCGTCACATTTCTTACGTCCTGTCCGCACTCACGCTGGCTGCTTCCACCACGACCGCGTTTGCTGCCTCTTCCGCAGAAGCGGCTTCACCGGCTTACAACTCCGCTGCGCCGTTGATTCAGCGGAATGCAGCTCCGGAAGCCCCGCGCGCACTGACCCGCCGCGACGTGATCAAGGAGCTGATCCAGGCCGAGCAGGACGGTACGGTGCAACGCCTGAACGATACGGTTTTCCACGGCTCGTGACGCCAGACCAAGCGGCTGCGGCGAAGCGAGTCGTACGCCGCCTCACGAAGGGGGATTCGCCTCGATGTGTTTGTGTCCGGAGGATCGTCGGCTGCAGCATCCAATACGGCGACGATCACGCTGCATTTCGATGCAAGTCACTCAAAACGTGACGCCGTCGATGTCTTTGTCGGCGTCGATGTCGGTGAAGATCACGCCGACTTTCCGAACTGCTCAGTCAGCAGTTGTAAGAACGCCCTGCTTGCCGCAGTGCGATACGCACCCTTGCGCTCTAAAACGGCAGCCGTGCGCGTTGGCAGAGGTGGATCGAGCGGCACAGGATGTAGGCCCTCTTGCACGCGTGCGATGTGATCGGGGAGAACCGTCGCCAGCTGCCCGCGACGCACGATTTCAACGATGGCACCGATCGAATCCACTTCGATTACGACAAGCGGTCGAATAGAGTGACGCGCACAATGCTGATCGATGAACCGGCGTGTCGCGAATGTCTCGTTCAGCAAGACCAACGGCTCCTTGCCAAAGTCATGCCCCGCGAGTGCCTTGCGGCGTGAGGCACGCGGGTGGCTGCGGCCGACCACCAGGCTCAGCGTTTCTTCAAAGAGGGGTTGGCATTCTATGTCGGCCGAAAAGGCCGGATGGAATGCGACACCGATATCCAGCTTGTCGTCTGCAAGCTGCGCCTCCATCTGATCCTGTGTGAGTTCGCGAATATCGATCCTGATGCCAGGATGCAGCTGGTGGAAGCCATCGACGATCGGCCCGACCAAGGATGCCGTATAGGTCGGCGTTACTGCGAAACGCAGGCTGCCCCGGCTCAGTTCCGCCACGTCGTGTATCGCTCTCACCCCTGCGTCAAGGTCCTGTAGCGCGAGCTTGGCATAACGCATCCACGCTTCTCCCGCGTCGGTCAGCTGAACGGTTCTGCCTGAGCGGTCGAACAGCTGTGTTCCCAAGGTGTCTTCGAGCTGCCGGATCTGCTGCGACAAGGTCGGCTGCGATACATGAAGCGCCTCGGCGGCGCGCGTGAAATTCTTCTCTTCTGCCACTGCAAGAAAGTAACGGATATGACGTAGCAGCACCGGATTCCCCCGAACTATTGGCTATTCCTATCGACTCTATCGCAAACCGGTCTTGGACACTATCGAAATTCGCGTCCATCCTTGATGCATGGAATCACCGCATACAACGATGCCGATCGTGAAGGAGATCGTCGTCGAAGGGTTTCTCACGTTTCAACGAGATATCTGCCGACCGAGCCGTTCTGAGTTCATCGCATCGCGGGTCGTGCGATCCGCGACGCACGCAGTGCAATCGCCAATCTGAAAAGGAGAGCCGTCATGTCGACTCAACAGCAGGGAATTCGTCCGCCGCTTCCGCCGTTCACGCTGGAGACAGCCATCGAGAAAGTCCGTCTCGCGGAAGACGGCTGGAATTCGCGCGATGCCGCCAAGGTCGCGCTCGCCTATTCGCTCGACACGAAATGGCGCAATCGCGCAGAGTTCGCGAACAATCGAGCGGAAGCGCAGGCGTTCCTCGAGCGCAAGTGGAAGAAGGAGCACGAATATCGTCTGATCAAGGAACTGTGGGCGTTCGGCGGCAATCGCATTGCCGTGCGCTACGCCTACGAATGGCACGACGACTCGGGCAACTGGTTCCGCTCCTATGGCAACGAGAACTGGGAGTTCGGCGAGGATGGCCTCATGCAACGCCGCTATGCGTGCATCAACGATATGCCGATCAAGGAATCCGAGCGCAAATATCACTGGCCCTTGGGCCGTCGGCCGGACAATCATCCGGGGCTGAGCGAGTTGGGACTTTGAAGCCCGGATCGTTACAGCCGCGATGAGCGATCAGCGCCCGACAATCCGCTAGCGAAGAATGACGGATTGTTGGGCGTGGGACGGCGCGCCGTCAGGATGCAATATCCATGCATACAGGCAAAATCTGCGCGCCCTTGCGACGCATTCGAACTTGCGCATGTCAAACATGCGCGCGTGGGCATAAACGCTAAAAGAAATCCGCAGGCGAAGCGTGCGGTAACGTGGGTTTCGTGATCGCCCACGTGGTCTCCATTCCCATTTGATTTACCTCGTGGAGGGCGGTCAGCCGTGCGACCTTGAGCATCGCCTTTCGTGACGCTTCGCGACGTCACCGTGGCGTGCTATCCCATGTGACTGCTCAACGCGTGCCGAGCCGCGCGCGCATCTGCGTGGTGATCCGCTGACGCGTGTCGTCATAGCCGTCCCACGGATCGCGCTTCAGCCGATCGAGGCGCTCGTGCAGCGTGCCGATCGTCCATTGCGCACCGCCCGTCGTGTCGGGCACCTCGTCCCAGCGCAGCGGCACCGATACGCCGAGCCCCGGCCGCGCGCGCACCGAATACGCGGCGATCGTGCTCGCGCCGCGGCCGTTGCGCAGATAGTCGATGAAGATCTTGCCGCGCCGATGCTTCGGCCCCATCGTCGCGGTGAAGCGATCGGGCAACGCCCCCGCGACATGCTGCGCGACCGCGCGCGAGAAGTCCTTCACTTCGTCCCATCCCATGTGCCGCGTGATCGGCACGACGACGTGCAGCCCCTTGCCGCCGCTCGTCTTGCAGAACGAGATGAGACCGAGTTCGTCGAGCAGCCCGCGCACGAGTTGCGCGGCCTCGATCATCGCGCTCCACGGCAGCGCCGGATCGGGATCGAGGTCGAACACGATCCGGTCGGGCCGCTCGATGTTCGACGCGTGCGCATTCCACGTATGCAGCTCGATCGTGCTCATCTGCGCGGCGCCGAGCAGCGCGTCGACACTGTCGAGCGACAAGAGCGGGCCATGGCCCGGATCGAGCCCGTCGTGCTGCGTGACGAACGGAATCTCGCTGCGCTCCGCGTGCTTCTGGAAGAACAGCTCGCCCGCGATGTCGCCCGGCGCGCGCACGAGCGACACGGGGCGGCCCTTCAGGTCCGGCAGCAGCCACGGCGCGACCCATTGCCAGTAGCGCGCCAGATCGATCTTGCGCGTGCCGCTGTGCGAATCGAGCACGCGCTCGGGATGGGTGATGCGTACGCGGCCGAGCTGGTCGGGGCCGGTATCGTCGGCCCCGGCGCGACTCGATCCGCGCGAACGCGCGGGGTGCTTGCCGTCGCTCGTGTCGCTCGTGTCGCGCTCGGCGTGCGACGCGCGGCCGGGCTTGCGTCTTTCGTGCTGCGTGGTTTGACGCTGATCCATCTGCACCTCCGTTTCCGTATGCTTCGGCACCTCGCGGACGATCCGTGCCGCCGGCTTGTCCTCGCGCAGCGCGATGAACGCAGCCTGCCGCACGATGCCGTCGCCGGTCCATTCCGCGAATTCGCATTCGGCGACGAGCGTCGGCTCGATCCAGTGCACGGGCGTGCGCGAGCGTTCGCGCGGCGGCGGATCGAACGGCATCGTGTCGCGCTCGTGCTTGCGCAGGATGGGGGTAAGCCGGTCGAGCATCCGCGTGTCGAAGCCGGTGCCGACGCGGCCGACGTAGCGCAGCGGCCCCGGCCCGCGCCGGCGCTTGCCGTCCGGCGCCGGTTCGTGCACGCCGAGCAGCAGCGCGCCGAAGCCGTGCCGGCTGCCCGACGGCTCGGTATAGCCGCCGATCACGAACTCCTGCCGGCGCCGGCACTTGAGCTTGATCCACGCGGGCGAGCGTCCGGCGCGATAGCGCGACTCGGCGCGCTTGCCGATCAGCCCTTCGAGGCCGGTGTCGCATGCGCTCGCGATCAGCGATGCGACGTCGTCCCCGAGATCGGGCGAAAAGCGCAGCCGCGTGGGGTCGCTGTCGGCGAACAGCGGTTCGAGCAACGCGCGGCGCGCGGTGAGCGGCGCGTCGCGCAAGTCGTAACCGTCGAGATAAGGCAGATCGAAGACGAACAGCGTGATCTCGTCCGAATGCCCGGCGCCAAACGCGTTTTGCAGCGCCTGGAAATCGGGAAGACCGTTCTTGCCGAGCACGACGGCCTCGCCGTCGAGCCACGCGGCGTCGACATCGAGCGCCGCGAGCGCGTCGCGTTGCGCGCGCAGCTTGGCGGTCCAGTCGCGGCCTTCGCGCGTCATCAGCTTCACATGCCGGCGCGCGCCCTTGCCGGAAATGCGGGCAAGGATCCGGTAGCCGTCGAACTTCAGTTCATAGCACCAGTCGCCCTGCGTCGGCGGACCGTCGACCAGCGTCGCGAGTTGCGGCGCGACGTGCTCGGGCAGCGGCGCGCGCACCGCGCCTTCGATCCGGGAAGGATCCAGAGGCGCGCCGGCGTGGTCGTCGTGGCCGCGGTCGTCATGCCGCGCTGCTTGCGTGCCGGGCTTCTCGCGCTGCCCTGTTCGCGTCCCGCGCGTGCGAGTCGAGCCGTCCTTCGCATCCGCCCGCGCTGGCGCCGCGCCGTCGTGCACACTGCCCGGCCGCTCACCGACGACGTCGAATTCGTCCATGCTGCGCGCGTCGTCGTCACGCTCCTTGATCAACAGCCACTGCTCCTGCCGCCCCTGCTGCCGCCCGCTGCGCACGAGCGCCCAGCCGCCGTGCAGTTTTTCACCGTCGAGCCGGAACGTCAGCTTGCCCGCGCGATAACCGTCGCGTGCCTGCGCGAGCCCGCCATCGGGCGTCCACGTGCCTTCGTCCCATACGACGACCGAGCCCGCACCGTAATGCCCCTCCGGAATCTCGCCTTCGAACGACGCGTATTCGAGCGGATGGTCCTCGACGTGCACGGCGAGGCGCTTCACCGACGGATCGAAGCTCGGCCCCTTCGGCACGGCCCACGACTTCAGCGTGCCGTCGAGTTCGAGCCGGAAGTCGTAGTGCAGTCGCCGCGCGTGGTGCTCCTGGATCACGAAGCGCAGCGGGTGAGCGCCCCGTGCGCGCGTGCGCGCGGCAGGCTTCGCGTCCGCCTTCGCACGGTGCCCGTGCGCGCCTTCGGGTTCCGGTGTCGCGCCGAAGTGGCGCTTGCGCCGATACGGATCGAGCTTGCCGGCCATCGCATCACCTCGCGTCGTGCGGCATCATGCGGCGTGCTTGCGGCGCACGGCGGTTTTCTTCGCCGCAGGTTCGCCCGTCGCCGCGCGTTTCGCGGCCGGCCGCTTCGCCGCGGTCTTCGCGGCCGCGCCTTTCGACGCGGATTTCGCGGCCGGTTTGCGACGCGCGCCGGCGGGCGGCGACGTGTCGGCCTCCTCTTGCGCGCGTTCGTCGCGCAGGTCCGATGCGCGCGCGCCGCCGCCGCCCTTCAGGCTGCGCTTGAGCAGCTCGGTGAGGTCGACCACGTTGGTCGCGGCGCGGCCCGTCTGGGCGGGTCGCTCCTCGATTTCCTCGATCTTGCCCGAGCGCACCTTGCGTTCGACCAGTTCGAGGATGTCGTCGCGAAACGTGTCGTGATACTCGTCGGGCGTCCACTTGCCCGCCATGTCGTCGATCAGCTTCTTCGCCATCGTCAGCTCGCGCGCGGTCACGCCCGCATGCTTCGCGTCGTCCGTCGGCACCGACAGTTCGTCGAGCGGGCGCAGCTCGTCCTGCCAGCGCAACGTGTCGAGCGCGAGCAGCGGCCCGACCGGAATCAGCGCGCCGAGATGCTGGCGGTCGCGCATCACGACGAGCGCGATGCCGATCTTGCCGCTGTCCTTCAGCGCGTCGCGCAGCAGCGCATAGACCTTCTCGCCCTTGCGGTCCGGCACGAGGTAGTACGGCGTGTCGAGATACAGGAACGACACCGCGTCCGCGTTGACGAACGTCAGAATGTCGACCGTCTGCGTCGATTCGGGGTTCGCCGCGCGAATCTCGTCGTCGGTCAGTACAACGTAGCGCTCCTTCTCGTACTCGTAGCCGCGCACGATGTCCTCGCGCGTGACCTCCTTGCCGGTGCGCTTGTTGATCTGCCGATAGCCGACCGGATCCATCGAGCGCTTGTCGAGCAGCCGGAACGACGGCTTCACGGTGCGTGTCGCCGGGAACAGCTGCACGGGCACGTGAACGAGCCCGAAACTGATCGCGCCTTTCCATATCATCCGCGGTGCCATGCCTGTCCTCCTTGCCGCAACCGCGCCCGCCCCCCCCAAGGAGCAGGCGCCGTGCGACGCTACGCCGGCAGCTCGGCCGCCTGCTGCTCGCGCGACCAGACGCGATGCCGGCCGATCTCGTCCGAAAACGTGCGAAGCAGCGCGTCGAGATCGACCGCTTGCGCGACGCACACGCCCTCGGCCGGATCCGGCAGGTGCGCGGCGCTCAGCAACTGACGCCCGGAGCCGACCGCCGCGATCGGCTTCAGGTGCTTGAACGCCTCGCGCACGAAGTGCCGCGCGTCGGCACTGTGCGCGAGATTTCGACCGTCGCCGTCGCCGCCGCACACGAACACCGCGTCGAACATCACCGACGGCATGCCGGCGAGCGTCGCCTGCGGCACGATGCTGCCGATCGGCGCGAGGGTCGGCGCGACGATCGTCGGCACCGCGCCCGCGGCCGTCAGCGCGCCACGCACCTGCTCGACCAGCGTCTGGCTCACGCCGGGCGTCGCGATCAGCGCGATCTTGCGCGAGCGGATATCGGGCTTCGACCGGCCGATCAGGCTCAACGACGGCGCGCGCTGCTTGACGATCGGTGTCGTGGCCGTTTGCGGAGCCGGCAGCCCGAGCCGTTCGGCGACCTGCGCGGCCAGCCCGGCGTCGAACCGCGCGATGATCTCGTTGACCACGCGTTCGCGAATCTCCGGCTTCGTCACCTTGCCAAGCTCGAAGCAGTACGCGTCGCGGATATGCCGCTGCTCGATCTCGGTCATGCTCTGGTAGAACAGCGCCGGCTGCGAGAAATGGTCGGCGAAGGTTTCGCTGCGCACGCGCACCTTGTCGCCTTCGAGCGGTTCGTGCACGGTCTCGAAGCCGCCGCCGGACGGCGCGGGCGGGGTCTCGCGCGGCCAGCCGCCGTTCAGCGAATTCGGCTCGTACGACGCCTGCCCGACCGCGATCGTCTGCCGGTGCATCGCATCGCGCTGGTTGTTGGCGAACGGGCACAGCGGCCGGTTGATCGGAATCTCGTGAAAGTTCGGGCCGCCGAGCCGGCTCAACTGCGTGTCGGTGTACGAGAACAGGCGCCCCTGCAGCAGCGGATCGTTCGTGAAGTCGATGCCGGGCACCACGTGCCCCGGATGAAACGCGACCTGCTCGGTTTCCGCGAAAAAGTTGTCCGGATTGCGGTTCAGCGTCATGCGGCCGATCGGCCGCACAGGCACGAGCTCCTCCGGCACCAGCTTGGTCGGGTCGAGCAGATCGAAGTCGAACTTGTGCGCGTCGGCGGGATCGATCAACTGCACACCGAGCTCGAACTCCGGATAGTCGCCGCGCTCGATCGCCATCCACAGGTCGCGCCGGTTGAAGTCGGGGTCGTGGCCGGCGATGCGTTGCGCTTCGTCCCACAGCAGCGAATACGCGCCGCTCACCGGCCGCCAGTGGAACTTCACGAAATGCTCGGCGCCGGCCGCGTTCACGAAGCGGAACGTGTGCACGCCGAAGCCGTCCATCGCGCGAAAGCTCGCCGGCAGCGCGCGGTCGGACATCAGCCACAGCACCGTATGGGTGGTTTCGGGCACGAGCGACACGAAATCCCAGAACGTGTCGTGCGCGGACGCGCCGGTCGGCATCTCGTTCGGCGCCTCGGGCTTCACCGCATGCACGAAGTCGGGAAACTTGATCGCGTCCTGGATGAAGAACACCGGCATGTTGTTGCCGACCAGGTCGTAGTTGCCCTCTTCGGTATAGAACTTCACCGCGAAGCCGCGCACGTCGCGCACCGTGTCGGCCGAGCCGCGCGGGCCCTGCACGGTGGAGAAGCGCACGTACACCGGCGTTTCGGCGGCCGGGTCCTGCAGGAACGCGGCCTTCGTGTAGTCGGCCATCGGCTCGTAGACGCGAAACACGCCGTGCGCGGCCGAGCCGCGCGCGTGCACGACCCGTTCGGGAATCCGTTCGTGATCGAAGTGCGTGATCTTCTCGCGCATGATGAAGTCTTCGAGCAGCGACGGGCCGCGCGCACCGCCGCGCAGCGTGTTCTGGTTGTCGGCGATGCGCACGCCCTGGTTGGTGCGCAGCGCCTGGCCGTCGGGCCGCAGCCGATTCTCGTCGAGCTGGCGCGACTTCGCGCTGTCGGGCTGCTGCGGGTGGGGCGGCGGATTGCCGGATTGCGGGGGATTCGTCATGCGCGCGTCCTCGTATCGGTTCGGTACCGGTTCGGCACCGGTTCAGTGAAGGGCGGCGGCGTGTACGGGCGCGTAGCGGCGCACACGGCTGCCGGCACGTAAAACGGGCGAGCCGCGCGGCGTATGCCGCGACGGCCCGCCTGCGGTGTCGCTGCAGGCTGCGGCGCCTGCGTCAGGGCGCGCGCAATGCGCGATCGAGTTCGTCGCGCGTCACGTCGAGCGCGACGTTGCATTCGATCTCGGCGTCCTCGATGCGCGGCTTTTGTTCATCCACCGCGCGCCGCGCGAGGTCGCACAGCCGGGTGCGCACGCGCAGCCGGTCGTCCGCGCCGAGCGACGCATAACGCGTGAGCACGTCGGGATCGAAGCGGAGGTCGACCACGCAGCGCCATTGACGCGCGCTTTCATCGGCCGGCACCCGCACCCATGACACCTGAATCGTGAGCCGGCCCGAGGCGTCGTCCGCATGCACGACGAGGGTCGACTCCGAGGGAAAGCCGTTCGCGAGCGCAGTCTCGAGTTCCGCGATGCGCTGCGAACGGTCGGGCGTGGCCGTCATCGGCGTACGACACCCAGCAGCAACGTGACCAGGAAGATCACGACGAAGATGTAGAACAGGATCTTCGCGATCTCGGCCGCACCGGCCGCGATGCCGCCGAAGCCGAACACGGCCGCGATGATCGCGATGACGAAGAAGATGATGGCATATCTCAGCATGAATTCCTCCTGCAGTCCTGAAGAATGACGATCGCCGGCGCGCGTCGCCGTCGATCAATGCTTGTGCTTGGGTTTGCCGCGAGTCGGCGTCGAAGCCATTTTCTCGAGCTCCTTCTCGCTCATCGACTTGGCCATCGACTTTGACGGCGGCTTCAGGTCCTTCATTTTCGTGTCACCGCGCTTGGCCGACAGGGCGGCCCCCGCCGCGCGCTGCTGTGCCTGGGATTTGGCTGGCATGGTTTTCCTCCTTTCGTTGGCGCGCGCGGCGGTCGCGGCTCGCGGGCCGCGCGCGGTTCGGACGGTATCGTCAGGCGGCGTCGCGCCGGCGCAGTTCGGCCGGCGGGATCTTCATCGCCTGGCGATACTTGGTCACCGTACGACGAGCAAGAAGGATGCCGCGGCCCGCGAGGTTCTGCGCGAGCGCGACATCGGACAGCGGGTCGGTATGGCGCTCGGCCGCGATCATGTCGCGGATCAGCACCTTGGCGGCCGACGCCGAGCACACGCCCTTGCCGGCCGCTTCCAGCTTGCGCGGGAAGAAGTGCTTGAACTCGAACGTGCCGTGCGGCGTGGCCATGTACTTGTTGCCCGTCGCGCGCGACACGGTCGATTCGTGCAGGTCGAGTTCTTCCGCGATGTCGCGCAGCACGAGCGGCTTCATCGCGATCTCGCCGTAGCGGAAGAAGTCGCGCTGCCGCGCGACGATGCATTCGCCGACGCGCTGGATCGTGTCGAAGCGCTTCTGCACATTGCGGATCAGCCAGCGCGCTTCCTGCAATTGCTGGCCGAGCGGCGAATCGCGCTCGCCGCTCGACTGCGCGAACAGCGTCGCATAGCGTTCGTGCAGTCGAGCGCGCGGCAGCACGGCCGGGTTGATCGTGACGATCCACTCGTCGCGCACCTGGCGCACGATCACGTCGGGCACCACATAGTCGCCGCGCGTACTGCCATAGTGATTGCCGGGGCGCGGATCGAGCCCGCGTACCAGCGCGCACGCGGCCTGCATCGTCGGCTGGCTGCAGCCGACCCGCCGCTGGATTTCGGCGGTCTCGCGCCGGGCCAGCCGTTCGAGATGTTCGCGCGCGATCACCTTCGCTTCCGCGAGCGCCGGCGTGCCGGCGGGAATCGCGTCGAGCTGCAGCAGCAGGCATTCGGACAGCGAGCGTGCGGCGATTCCCGGGCGGTCGAGCATCTGCACGAGCCGCAGCGCGACCCCGAGATCCTGTTCCGACAGCAGCAGCGCGGGATCGGCCGCAACCAGCAGTTCGGACAGCTCCTGACGCAGGTAGCCGTCCTCGTCGAGCGCGTCGATCACGATGCGCGCGGCCTCGCGGTCGCGCCGGTTCAGCGGATAGAGACGCAGTGCGTCGTGCAGCTGCTGGTGCAGCGACGGCTCGGCGGCCATCCATTCGCCAGGCGACAGGTCGCTCACGTCGTCGCCCTGCCGGCCCGTGGTGCGCGACGCCGGGGCGGCCGTGTACGACACGTCGCCGTCCGGCGCACGCACGTCGTCGTGCTCGGGTACGGGCTCGGGTGCGGCGGCCTCGGCTGGATGTTCGGGCGCGTCGGCCTCGGCGACGGCTTCGTCGTCACCCTGGCCATCTTCGAGAAACGGATTCGAGTCGAGCGCCTGCCGCAATTCCTGCTGGAATTCGAGCGAAGACAGCTGCAGCAAACGCAGTGATTGCTGCAGCCTCGGTGTGAGTGCCAGATGCTGTCGCATCTGGAGCGCAAGCGTGACGGACATCGATGCCCCTCCTGACTGTGTGCGAAATTCACGTGCAGGAATCCACGCAGCTTTCATGCCAAGGCGGGGAACCGCCGTCCGGCGCGGCTTTCGCCGCTTCGCCCCGCGTGATCCGGGCGCTTCGGAGCCGCTTTTTTACAAGCGCCGGGAAGTTAGGGGGCATGAAATTCGCGCAGGGCGCGCGCGGGCCGGAATGCATGACGGCCATCGCACTTTCAGCGCTTCGTCGCTTGGGCAGCCTCCCGTTCTCGACCTGTCCGCACCCGGCGATGCATACCGCGTCGGGTCACTACTGCATCGGCGGCGGCGTGCCCGGCAACGGCCGGCCGCCCTCCACGCCGTTGGGCCCCGGCTGCGGCACATCGACCGCCGCGCCGCCGGTCGCGCCCGGCGGCATCGTGTTGTGCGGCGACGGACGCGTGTCGTAGCGCGTGTTCGCGTCCGGCATGGTCGTGGTCGGCGACGCGCCCTGAACGCCCGGCGGCGCCGGCGGTGCGCCGCGCGTGCCATAGGTGCCCTGCGGTTGCATGCATGCGCCCAGCGCGCACGCGGCGGCGAACGCACACGCGCCCACGCGTATCGTCTGGATCGGCTTCATCGGAATCCTCCGTGGAATCGGCGGCGCTGGCCGGCCATCGCGGCACGGCTTAGAGCCGGTTGAAATGAAAATCGCCCGCATACGCGGTCGGCGCGCGGCGCGCCATCATCGTGTCGAATTCGGCCGCGACGCGCGTCAGTGCGCCGCGTTGCCGGTCGGTGCCGGCCTGTTCGAGCGCCGCGAATGCATCGGCGTCGAAGGTGACGGTCAGCGACGCCTGATGGCCGTCGACGCGAAAGCCGAAATGCAGCGCACCGGCCGGTTGCTCCTCGACATGGAACGGCATCGCGCGCGCCTCGAAATGGCGGCCGAGGGTCTCGGCCACGTCGCGCAGCATGCCGGGTTTCACGCTGATGCTCATCGTGGGCCCTCCGTGGATGGGATGAACGCGGCCGGCGGCACGCCCGTCGGCGGCGCGTGGATGGGCGGCTCCGGGCTCGGCGGTTCGCGTTCCGGCGGCGGGTGCACCGGCGGGTCGCCCTCGGGATCGTGAAACGGTTCCGGCGTGCCGGGCGGGACGATCTGCGGCGCGGGCGGCTCGGGGTCCGGTGTGACATCGGGCAACGGCGGCTCGGGCCGGTGCAACGACTGGGCGGGGTCTCGATTCATCAGCATTCGATCGTGTCGCTCCTCAAGGGATCCGGCCGGTGGGGCGCGGGCGCGCGCCGCTCGAGGGTCCACCCACGCCTGATCCGCAAGCGGCGTGCCGTGCGGGTGGCGTCCGTGTGCCGTGCGCGTGCGGCACCGTCCGCCCCGGGCGCGCCTGTCGCCGCACAGCGCGGCGTGCATTCGCTACACCGCTCGCTGCAATTCTTTCAAGTGCGTCGCGCTACCCTTCGTATGCGGCCATCACGAGCCACAGCTCGCGGCCGTCGTCGCGCACCCGCGCGGCGAGCGCATACGGATCGGCCGGCTCGCATGCGCGCTGCAGCGCGAGCCGCGCGCGCTCGGTCGAGGCGAACGTCTCGTCGCCGAGCGGCCGCACGTCGGCCTTGCCTTCGAACATCCGGCGATCGGGCCGGTAGATCAGCGGCTCGTGTTTCCACGCGCTGAAATGACTTTTCACCGAATCGAACCCGCCGCCGCATACGTTGACTTCATAGCGCACCCCTGGCCGCTGTTTGGGATTCGTCATCGTGCCTCCTGCTTGATGTGCGTGTGTGCATGTGCGGCGTATTGCGCCGCGCGTCGTCGTCGGTCGCGGAAGCGGCAAGTCGCGTGCCGCCAGCCGGGCGCGGGCACGGCCGTTGCGCCAGACGGATCATCGTCACCGACACGGAGGCTTGCCATGAAGGATTCGACCCGGTCCGGCCGCGACGCGCCGGCGCACGAGCAACCCGACACGTCGCCGCCGCTGAAGCACCAGGACCAGACGAAAACGCGCCACTCGGAGCGGCACATCGACAAGCAGCTCGAGGACACGTTCCCCGCGAGCGATCCGCCCGCGACCGGCGGCGTCACGCGCATCGAACCCGACACGCCGCCGGGCACGCACGACGACGGCCCATGGCAGGATCCGGCCGAACGCCGCGATAAATGACGACAAGGTGCGGCCGCCGCATGCGTCGCGGCACGCCGCTTGCTGAACCGAATGGCCCCGTTTCAACCTCGAAGGAGGACCTGATGCATCGCGTGAACGAAATCATGTCGCAGGACGTCGTGCATATCGCGCCGACCGACTCGATCCGTCATGCCGCGCAATTGATGGAGCGCTACGACATCGGCGCGCTGCCCGTGTGCGACAACAACCGGCTGATCGGCATGGTCACGGATCGCGACCTCACGGTGCGCGCGATCTCGGCCGGCAAGCCGCCGGACACGCGGATTCACGAAGTCGCGTCGGGCCCGATCGAATGGTGTTTCGAGGACGATCCGCTGGATGAGATCCAGCATTACATGGCGGACGCGCAGTTGCGCCGCCTGCCGGTCGTGGATCACGACCAGCGTCTGGTCGGCATCCTGTCGCTCGCGGACATCGCGACGCGCACGGCCGGCCCGACACGCGACGAAGTCGCGAACACGCTGGAAGGCGTGTCGCAACCGAAGCGGACGTGACGGGGCGATCCTCGCCTCGCCCGATAACCCGCGCGACCCGAAGGGCCCATCCCGGGCACGGTCGCGCCCATGCAGCCAGGAGGACAACCATGCAGACTCCCGATCAAGGACGGACCCGTATCGTCGGCAAGGGCGCCGCGACGGCGGCGGGCCCCGGCCCCGACGTGATGGCGGCCGATACGCTGGAAGGCGACAAGGTCTATACGACCGATGGCGACGACGTCGGCAAGATCAAGGACATCATGCTCGACGTGCGCTCGGGCCGCATCGCGTATGCGGTGCTCTCGAGCGGCGGCCTGCTCGGCATCGGCGACAAGCTGCTCGCGATTCCATGGAGCGCGCTCACGCTCGATACCGAACGCAAGTGCTTCTTGCTGTCGGTATCGTCAGAGCGGATCAAGAACGCGCCCGGCTTCGACAAGGATCACTGGCCGGCAATGGCCGACCCGCAATGGGCCGAGCCGCTGCACGAGTACTACGGCAGCACGCCGTACTGGAGTGCGGGCGATGAACTCGGGCTGACCGATCCGACCGAGGACATCAACGATCCGCGTACACGTGGGCCGCATTAAACGATTGACGATTTGCCGGTGAGTTAGCCGACGGGGCCCCGCTTGATGCGGGGCTTTTTTTGCCCGCGGACAAGCGCCGTGAAGGGCCGGGGCGACAGCGCTGGACGCTTACCGGGAAGATCATCGTGCCGAAGCACCCCGGCGCGTCGCCCCGGCCTTGCTCGCAGTACGCGGTTCTGGATTACGAACGGTCGCGATCCTAATATCGACTGGCAGCTTGGGCAGATACACAGACAAGAAACAATTGCCCGTAGTATGAACAACGATTCACGGGTTTACCGCCCGCGCCGCGCCATTTTCTCGAGATGCTCGAGCTCTTTTTGAATAAGGGCGCGCATCCAGTCCGCGATGGTCAAATCGGCCTCGACTGCCAACATCTTCAACCGCTTGTGAATCACCCTTTCAAGATCGAAATTGATACGCACGGAACCCGCGGGCGCGGCCCTCTTGGGAGACGCTTTCGGAGTCGGCTGCGTGGTGGCGGGTCGTGATGCCGGGGGCCGTTTGAGAGCGGGCCCGTTGCGCGTGGGCTTGGCAGGTACGGCTGCAACGCCGGTTTTGTCGTCCCCGAACAGTTCCCGATTGGCCGTGGCGGTCTTCGATACTCGACCCTTGACGCGCTTTGCCGGCGTCGAAGCGTTACTGAGCTTTTGAGTTTTTACTGTACTCATTTATGTTACTCACTTGATTTCCGCGAAGCTCGCATCGTAACCGAAAACTCGCGCCAACTGACACAGGGGAAAGTCCTTCTCGCAAACGTTGGCGGATCTGGTAATTTCGATTTTTCTGTAATGCTTATTGCGGAGTCGAGTAAAACTCCGCCAGATTGGTAAACAAACCGTTCTTTATTGCGGAAATTCAAGGGGTTACGCGGTGGCGCTCGGCGCAACGCTGCCTTACAACGATCTTGCACGACGCATTATCACGCGAGCTATATCACGTATAACAAACTATAAAGCCGCCTCATGGGCGGCTTGCTCGACGATGAGTTCATGCTCGCGTTATGCCGCGCCCACGGGTTGCGATATGGCGTCACCGGCATCGCAGCCACAGGCGCGGGGCGGACGCGGAATGTCCGTCGCAGTACTCAAAAGCTGTGTCGTAGCGGCGTCGACATGGGCCGCGCGCACATCGCGGAATGAATCATTACAGCCCGAGAATGGTCGAGTGGTTCAACTTCGCGATCGCTGCAATTGCCTTCGCCATGCTGCCTCCTTATCGTCGCTGGTGGTGCTCGGGCCGCACAAGCCCATCGATCAGCGAGCGTACGACTTCCGAAACACTCATCCCGTTTTCGAGCGCGTACAGCTTGAGCAGTCGGTGTACCGCCGGCGCGATATCGAGGTTGAGCCTGATGGGCTTCTCCGGGCGGCTCTTCGCTGCCGGTGACTGCACGAACGTTGCGCCCGCAATGAGGTCGATGGGTTTGCCCGGCGCACTCTCATCCGCCGCATAACGCGGATTCAACTGAAATTTGTTCATTTCATTCCTGTTTTAATCAAACACTCATCCGTGTATTAACTCATGTGCGTGCGGTAAATTAACCCGCGATGCGAGCCGATCCGCTAGAAAGGCACATCCCGAGACTGACAGCGATCGTGGATTTTCAACGCAGCCACTTGTTGATCGATCATTTGAACAATCACATATTCACCGCCAATTTCTATTACTCAACTCAACGCATCAATACGCCTCATTGAGTCGTTGAGTTAAGTATGCGTCGTTAATAGATGCAACGTCAACAATGTAGCGAATAATTTTCTGTCTTGTTGCAAACCCGTGGGCGCGCTCATGCATTTCGCGTGCAAACGTGGCCCGGAACCCTAAATAGATCACAACGCGAGTGAATTTTGGCCGTATGGCTCGCCTGCGAACGCATTGCCTTGAATTGACGGAAGGCTGGCGTGCCGAACGCGAAGTTGGACTTGCATTGTTGAGCGCTTCAGTTGCGGACAATGTGATTGCGGCAGCCGGTCGCTGGTGCGCGTGCACTGAAATACGGAAGGACAGCACGAGCGAGCCAGGATGGGCGCCGATGTAGAGACGGCGCGCCCGGAACATGTGCGTCAGCGGTTTGCGCCTCGTCGAACGTTCCATAAGCCGCAAAATTTCCCGATGGTTGTATTTGTGTCTACGGTCCTGTCGGCGGCAGACACTTGTTGAATTTGCTTGATCAGCTGTTGTGTAACTGGCGGGTTGCCGACGCAGTCAACAGACAACCGATAAGTGAGCGCGAGTGTATCGAGTTTTCCCTTCGTACGCACGGCTCCATCGCGTCGCATGCCCCGTACTTGACCATTCTTTACAGTTGATAGTGATCTCGGATGTGACACGAGTGAGTCGCACGAGTTTTTAATCGCCCCTTCCTTCGCTCGTTCATCGCACGCGTTCAGTTCCGCGCGAGCATTTGCGCCCATCGGCGCCGTGGGGTGTGCCGGTCTGCAGCGTGGCGTCCGAGCGGAAGCAAACAGTCGGCCGTGTATTTGGAAGTGCGCAACGCGCCGCGTGCTGCGACAGTCCCAACGGTGCAACCGGCATCGCGATCACGCGCATGGAATCACACGCCATCTGCGCTTGCTTGACGAATATCGCGAGCAGATCGCCTGCCACACATTAAAAACGCTTAACCATTCTTAATCATCTGTGGCGAGAAAGACACGACCGTATTTTGCGTGCTCAGAACTTTCACCACTTGCCGCGCATTAAAGCAGCTCTTCTATATCTTCGATTCCCGCTCGGCCTCGCGGAACGAAGTACCGCCGCGCCCCACGGCGCAAGGCTTCGGAAAATATTGCGCGCCTATAACACCTTAATTCAATTGGGTTTTTGAATAACTCAATTCCGCGCTTGATTAACTCCGTCACTCATCCACTCATATACGTTTTTTTTGTTGTTTACGTTAGCATCGCCGCGGAGTTTTTGAGTAATAAAAGGATGGCGCATGTAACACGCATGAACCTCCCGGTGCGTGAACGCGGTGGCTGTCGCGGGAGAGAACGGGGCGCATTGCTGTAGGCGCGCAAACCTTCGTCAACAGGAATCAGATAATGAACAAGAACTATCGATCCATATGGAACGATGCTCTCGGCGCGTGGGTCGCTGTGTCCGAACTGGACTCGGCGTGTGGCAAAAGCGCTAGTAGCGTCGAAGCGCGTTCGTCGAGTTCGAATATCGGAGCCATAGGTGCGGGCATCGTTGATGGCTTCTTAGACGGCATGCCGGCGCTTGGTGTGCTGACGGTCGCAGCGGTAGCGGTTGTTGCCGGACTGAGTGCGCCCGACGAGGCGTATGCGCAGAATGCTGTGTTTCAGGGCACGGGCTGTACGAACGCTTCGTTCGGCGGCAACGTGAACGATGTTGCTATCGGCTGTAACGTGACGGCCTCGACTACTGGCGGTACAGCTGTGGGCGGCAGCAGTACCGCATCGGCAGTCTATGCAACAGCGCTCGGATTTAGCGCCACGGCCGCAGCGCAAAATACTACCGCCATCGGCGCATTGGCCCAAGCCGCCGGCGGTAATTCGACATCGATTGGCGCAGGCGCGCAAGCGTTCGGATTCGGCGCATTTGCAGTCGGTTCCTCCGCCATGGCGGGCTCAGCAGGCGACGGGACCCTCATCAACGATACGGCGCTTGGTACAAGAGCATCGGCTACTGGCGGTAACGGGGTCGCAATCGGTTCGGCCGCCATTGTCAACAGTGCGGGTGCTATCGCGGTCGGCTCGGGTTCACGTGCGACCGAGGTTGAAGCCCTCGCGGTCGGACATCTTGCGAACGCGACTGGCACGGCCAGTACAGCTTTTGGGTTCCGTGCGATTGGCAATGCCGATTACACAGTCGCCAACGGTGCATACGCGACGGCATCAGCCACTGATGCGGTCGCAACCGGACACCTTGCGGCAGCTACCGGAACCGGAAGTATGGCGTTTGGTGGTAGCGCGACTGCAAGCGGCGATAATTCGAATGCGTTCGGCGCTAGCGCTTTGGCGACCGGAAGTGCTGCCACAGCTCTCGGGCTGCAAGCGTCGTCAAGCGGCACCGGCTCGATGGCGATCGGCAATTCCGCTATCAGCAACAATACGAATTCGCTCGTGATCGGTAACGGTGCGCAGTCGTCCGGAGTTAACGCGACGGTCATCGGTGTTAACTCCACATCATCAAATACGAATGCCACGGCGATCGGTGTGTCGGCAGTCGCATCGGGGCTGCGAGCCATTACCATCGGCTCGGGAAGCAAAGCGAACGGAACCGATTCATTCGCGGCGGGCACCAATGCAGTCGCGGGCGCGGCCGGCACCGCCTCCACCGTCAATGATGTGGCGCTCGGCAATGCCGCTTCGGCTGTCGGTGGAAATTCGCTTGCGCTGGGCGGGGCATCGCTTGCATCGGCCGCCGGGGCAACCGCAATCGGCCAGGGGGCGACTGCTTCACTCGCCGGCGCCATGGCGATCGGTCAAGGCGCAACCGCTGCCAACGCGAACAGTCTTGCGTTGGGAACCGGCTCGGTTACGGCTGCTGCCAATCCCACGGCAAACGGCACCATCGGCGGCAAGTCGTACACGTATGCCGGTGGCACGCCATCGAGCGTGGTGAGTGTGGGCAAGGTCGGCGCGGAACGGCAAGTCACGAACGTCGCCGCAGGCCGCGTTACGGGCACCAGCACCGACGCAATCAATGGTTCGCAGCTCTTCGCAACCAACACTGCGATCGACACCCTGTCGACTTCGACTTCCACGGCTGTTTCGAGCCTGAGCACCGGCCTTTCCACCACGAACAGCAACCTCGATTCGCTGTCGACCTCCACATCGACCGGCATGTCGAGCTTGAGTACGGGCGTCAGTTCGCTCAGCACCGGCCTTTCGACGACGAACAGCAACGTCGCGTCACTGTCCACTTCCGCATCGACCGCGGTCAGCTCCCTTTCGACTGGCGTGTCCAGTCTGTCCACGGGTGTCAGCTCGCTTTCGACCGGCGTATCGAGCCTGAGCACGGGCGTGTCTTCCCTTTCGACGGGATTGTCCACGACGAACAGCAACGTGTCGTCGCTGAGCACGGTCGTTTCCACGACGCGCACGCATTACGTCAGCATTAACGATAACGGCACGCAGCAAGGAAACTACGACAACAAAGGTGCGACCGGCGTAAATGCGATTGCCGTCGGCACGAACGCGACCGCAGGCGGCACGAGCGCAGTGGCGTTCGGCGATTCGGCAACCGGCGCAGCAGCCGGTTCCGTCGCGATCGGCCAGAATGCGGCAACGACGAATGCCGGTGATGTGGCGTTGGGCTCCGGTTCGGTGACAGCAGCGGCAAACCCTACCGCGGGCGCAACGATCGGCGGAAACGCCTACACGTTTGCAGGCGCAAAACCGGCAAGCGTGGTGAGCGTCGGCGCAAAAGACGCGGAACGTCAAATCACGAACGTCGCGGCCGGACAGCTTACCCCGGACAGCACCGATGCCGTGAACGGCTCGCAGCTCAACGCGACGAATCAGGCCGTCGATTCGTTGAGCACGTCCACATCGACTGCCGTTTCCAGCTTGAGCACGGGTGTGTCGTCGCTCTCGACGGGGGTTTCCTCGCTGAGCACGTCCACGTCTACCGCAGTTTCCAGTCTCAGCACGGGCGTGTCTTCGCTTTCCACGGTCGCCAGCTCGTTGAGCACGGGTGTCTCGTCGTTGAGCACGGGACTTTCGTCGTTGTCGACTTCCGCGTCCACCGGAATTTCGTCGCTGAGCACCGGTATTTCGGGTGTGACCAGCGAGGTCAACTCCCTCTCGACTTCGGCATCGACCGGTATCGGCAGCCTGTCCACGGGCCTGTCCACGACGAACAGCAACGTTGCATCGCTCAGCACCGTTGTCGATGCGAGCAAGACGCACTACTACAGCGTCAATGACGGTGGAACGCAAGGCTCGAATTACGATAACAAGGGGGCAACCGGTGTCAACGCAATTGCCGCGGGCGTAGGTGCGTCGGCGGGTGGCGCGAGTGCCGCTGCGGTCGGCTATAACTCGCAAGCGCTGGCTGCTTCCAGCGTCGCCATGGGCGACAGTAACAGCGTTGCGGCAACGGCGGGCCCCGGCTCGGTGGCCATCGGTTCGAAGTCGGCCGTGCTGAGCGGCAGCGCCGTCGCGATCGGCAACCAGCAGACGGCAAGCGGCAACGGCGCGGTTGCGATCGGCGATCCGAATTCGGCGAACGGCGACGGGGCCATTGCGGTCGGTATGAACAATGCGGCGAACGGCACGGGCGCACTCGCGATGGGCAATTCGAACAGCGCCACGGGCACCGGCTCTATCGCATTGGGCAACGCATCCATCGCTACGGCCAACGGTGGCATCGCATTCGGTTCGGGCGCCACGGCGACGAATGCGAACGATGTCGCGCTGGGTAGCGGCTCCGTGACCGGTGCGTCCAATCCGACGCCGAACGCCACGATCGGCGGCACGCAATACGCGTTTGCCGGCACCAACCCGCAAAGCGTCGTCAGTGTCGGCGCGAAAGGCTCGGAACGACAAATCACGAATGTAGCGGCCGGTCAGCTGAGCCCGGATAGCACCGACGCGGTAAACGGTTCGCAACTCAATGCAACGAACCTCGCGGTGGATTCGCTGTCCACGAGTGCGAGCACGGGGATTTCCAGCCTGAGCACGGGCGTGTCGTCGCTCAGCACGGGCGTCAGCTCGCTGTCCACCGGTGTGTCGTCGCTGTCCACGTCCGCAAGCACGGCGGTTTCGTCGCTCAGTACCGGCGCATCGCAATTGTCCGGCTCGATTTCGACCGTCACGAGCGGGCTGAATTCGCTGAGCACGTCGACGTCCACGACGGCAAGCTCGCTGTCGACTGGCTTGTCGGGTGCCGTGAGCAGTATCAGTTCGCTGTCCACGGGTGTGTCTTCATTGAGCACGGGCGTGTCGTCGCTTTCGACCGGCGTATCGAGCTTGAGCACCGGCCTGTCGTCGTTGTCGACCTCGGCTTCGACCGGCATTTCCTCGTTGAGCACGGGCGTCAGCTCACTCAGCACGTCCGCTTCGACGGGAATGTCCAGCCTGAGTACCGGTCTTTCGTCGCTGTCCACCAGCACCAGCACGACCGCCAGCTCGCTGTCCACCGGCCTGTCCGGCGCCATCAGCAATATTTCGTCGCTGTCCACGAGCGCGAGCACCGGTATCGGCAGCCTCAGCACGGGTGTTTCGTCGTTGAGTACGTCGACTTCCACGATTGCAAGCTCGCTTTCGACGGCCATTTCCGCCAGCAAGACGCACTACTATTCCGTCAACGATAACGGCGTCCAGGGCGGGAATTACAACAACGACGGGGCGGCCGGCATCAATGCCATCGCGGCAGGTGTCGGCGCCACCGCAGCCGGAAGCAATGCCGCGGCCGTTGGCAATGCCGCGAATGCAGCCGGGCAAAGCGCGGTGGCCGTGGGCGACAGCGCACAGGCCACTGCGACGAACGCTGTTGCGATCGGCCAGGGTGCCAGTGCATCGACGGCGAATTCGGTAGCGCTGGGCAATGGTTCCGTGACGGCCGCGGCTGTTCCGACCGCGAGCGGCACAGTCGGCGGCACGACGTATCAATACGCGGGCGCCTTGCCTGCGGGCGTCGTCAGCGTGGGCGCCCCGGGCAACGAACGGCAGATCACGAACG
Source organism: Burkholderia sp. SIMBA_062 (assembly GCF_046534765.1). Classification (NCBI taxonomy): domain Bacteria; kingdom Pseudomonadati; phylum Pseudomonadota; class Betaproteobacteria; order Burkholderiales; family Burkholderiaceae; genus Burkholderia; species Burkholderia sp. SIMBA_062. Next base: position 157,577 of record NZ_JAWRYD010000014.1, on the reverse strand, counting down.
TCGCTGCCGGGCAGGTCACGCAGGACAGCACGGACGCGATCAACGGCTCGCAACTCTTCGCGACCAACACCGCAATCGACACGCTTTCGACTTCCACGTCGACGGCCGTTTCGAGCATCAGCACCGGCGTTTCGTCGCTGTCCACGAGCACGAGCACGGCGGTGTCGAGCCTCAGCACGGGGGTTTCGTCGTTGAGCACCGGCGTGTCTTCGCTCAGCACGTCGGCTTCGACGGGAATCTCATCGCTGAGCGCATCGACCAGTACGGGCCTGTCCACGGTCACCAGCGGCGTCAATTCGCTTTCGACGGGACTGTCGACAACTGACAGTAACGTCGCGTCGCTGTCCACGTCCGCCAGCACCGGGATTTCGTCGTTGAGCACGTCCGCATCGACTGGAATGTCGAGCTTGAGCACGGGTGTTTCGAGCCTGAGCACGTCCACTTCCACGGCGGTTTCCAGCCTCAGCACGGGCGTGTCCTCGCTGTCGACGGGCGTTTCGTCCCTGAGCACGGGCGTGAGCTCGCTGAGCACCGGTTTGTCGTCGCTCTCGACCTCGGCTTCGACCGGCATTTCCTCGTTGAGCACGTCGACCAGCACCGCCCTGTCCACGGTCACCAGCGATATCGGATCGTTGAGCACGGGCGTGTCGTCAGTGTCGACCGGCATTTCGTCGCTCAGCACGGCAACGTCGGCCAGCCTGTCCACGATCGCAAGCGGCATCAGCTCCGTTTCTTCGTCGACTTCAACGGGTCTTTCCACCGTTGTGAGCGGGATTGGTTCTCTGTCTACCGGTTTGTCCAGCGCAACGAGTTCGCTGTCTACCGCGATTTCAGCCAGCAAGACGCACTACTACTCCGTGAACGACAACGGCGTACAAGGCGCGAACTACGACAACAACGGCGCAACCGGTATCAATGCGTTGGCGGCAGGTGTCGGTGCAACGGCCGGCGGCGCGGCAAGCGTCGCGGTTGGCAACAACTCGAACGCGACCGGCGCAACCTCGGTTGCGATCGGTTCGGGCGCAGCGGCCACGAATGCCGGGGACGTAGCACTCGGTTCCAGTTCGGTTACCGGCTCCGCAACGCCGACTGCGGGTGCGACGATCGGCGGAAATGCCTACACATTCGCAGGTGCGAATCCGCAAAGCGTCGCGAGCGTTGGCGCGAAGGATTCCGAACGCCAGATCACCAACGTGGCTGCGGGCCAGATCACGCAGGACAGCACCGACGCGATCAACGGCTCGCAACTTTACGCGACCAATACGGCGATCGAAACCCTGTCGACGTCCACGAGCACGGGCATTTCGTCGCTTTCGACGTCGACCAGCACCGGATTGTCGACGGTGACGAGCGGCATCGGCTCGCTCAGCACGGGCATTTCCTCGCTGAGTACGTCGGCTTCGACGGGCCTGTCGACGGTCACCAGCGGAATCGATTCGCTCTCGACTTCGACCAGCACGGCCGTTTCGAGTCTGAGCACGGGCATTTCGGGCGTCACGAGCAGCATCGGTTCGCTGTCGACGTCGGCAAGCACGGGAATTTCGTCGCTTTCCACTTCTGCCTCGACCGGAATCTCGAGCGTCAGCGCCAGCCTGTCCACGGTGACGAGCGCGGTCGATTCGCTCAGCACGTCCACGAGCAGCGGCATTTCCTCGCTGAGTACCGGCGTGTCGTCGCTCAGCACCGGGATTTCGTCGTTGTCCACCTCGGCATCGACGGGCATTTCGTCGCTGAGCACGTCGACTTCGACGGTTGCGAGCTCGCTGAGCACGGGTGTTTCTTCGCTCAGCACGAGTGCGTCGACCGGCATTTCCAGCTTGAGCACGTCCACCAGCACCGCCCTTTCCACGGTCACAAGCGGGATCGATTCGCTTTCGACCGGCGTATCGTCACTTTCTACCTCGACCAGCACCGGCATTTCTTCGTTGTCCACAGCTATTTCCGCAAGCAAGACGCACTACTATTCCGTCAACGACAACGGCGTGCAGGAAGGCAACTACAACAACGACGGTGCAACCGGCCTGAATGCGTTGGCGGCCGGTACGAACGCCACCGCAAGCGGCGCGCGCGCGGTTGCGATCGGCGACGGTGCCAATGCGAAGAACGACAATTCGGTCGCATTGGGTGCAGGCTCGATCACGGACGTTGCACACCCGACGCCGAGTGCGGTGATCGGCGGCACGACGTATCAGTTCGCGGGTGCGAATCCGGTCGGCGTGGTGAGCGTCGGCGCGCCGGGCCAGGAACGCCAGGTGACGAACGTGGCGGCCGGTCAGATTTCGAAGGACAGCACGGACGCAATCAATGGTTCGCAGCTCGATGCGACTAATCAGTCGATTGAATCGCTCAGCACGTCCACGAGCACGGGAATCTCGTCGCTGTCGACTTCGACGTCGACCGCCGTTTCGAGCCTGAGCACGGGCGTCAGCTCGCTGTCGACCGGCCTGTCGACCGTGACGAGCAGCGTCGATTCGTTGAGCACGTCGACTTCGACGGCAGTTTCCAGCTTGAGCACGGGCGTTTCGTCGTTGAGCACGTCGACTTCCACGGCGGTTTCGTCGTTGAGCACCGGTGTTTCGTCGCTGTCCACGTCGACGTCAACCGCGGTTTCGAGCCTGAGCACCGGCTTGTCGACGGTGACGAGCAGTGTCGATTCGCTTTCGACGTCGACGAGCACGGCGGTTTCGTCGCTGAGCACGGGCGTGTCGTCGCTGTCGACGGGCGTGAGCAGCCTGAGCACCGGCCTTTCTTCGCTGTCGACGTCGACATCCACCGGCATCTCTTCGCTCAGCACCGGCGTGTCGTCGCTTTCGACTTCGACGTCGACCGCGGTATCGAGCTTGAGCACCGGTTTGTCCACGGTAACGAGTTCGGTCGATTCGCTGTCCACGTCCACGTCCACCGCTGTTTCGAGCTTGAGCACGGGTGTTTCGTCGCTTTCGACGTCGACCAGCACGGCCGTTTCGTCGCTCAGCACCGGCGTGTCGTCCCTGTCCACCGGCGTGTCGTCGCTGTCGACTTCGACCAGTACGGGCATTTCCAGCCTCAGCACGGGCGTTTCTTCGCTGTCCACGAGCACGAGCACGGCGGTGTCCAGCCTGAGCACCGGCGTTTCGTCGCTCAGTACGGGCCTCTCCACGGTGACGAGTTCGGTCGACTCGCTGTCGACCTCGACCAGCACCGGTATCAGCTCGCTTTCGACCGGCATCAGTTCGCTTTCGACCGGACTTTCTACGGTGACGAGCGGAATCGATTCGCTCTCGACGTCGACCAGCACCGGCATATCGTCGTTGTCCACGGGCGTGTCGTCGTTGAGCACGGGCGTGTCGAGCTTGAGTACCGGCCTGTCGTCGCTGTCGACGTCGACTTCGACGGGAATTTCCAGCCTCAGCACCGGAATGTCTTCGTTGAGCACGTCGGCCAGCACCGGCATCTCTTCGCTGAGCACCGGCGTGTCGTCGTTGTCCACGGGCCTGTCGACCGTGACGAGTTCGGTCACGTCGCTGTCGACTTCGACGTCGACCTCGGTGTCGAGCCTGAGCACGGGCGTCAGCTCGCTGTCGACTTCGACCAGCACCGCCGTGTCGAGCCTGAGCACGTCCACGAGCACCGGTATGTCGTCGCTGTCCACCGGCATGAGTTCGCTGTCGACCGGTCTGTCCACCGTCACGAGCGGCCTGGACTCGCTCAGCACGAGCACGAGCACCGGCATCACGTCGCTGTCGACGGCAATCGGCGCGATCGGAGCGGCCAAGCCGCACTACGTCAGCATCAACGACAACGGCACGCAAGGCGGGAACTACAACAACGATGGCGCAACGGGTACCGATGCTGTCGCGGTTGGCGTGAACGCGACAGCCGGGGGCGTCAATGCTTCCGCGTTCGGCAACAAGGCAAACGCTGCCGGAAATGCTGCAACGGCGATCGGCTACAACGCGAACGCAACCGGCGCGAAGTCGAGCGCGATGGGCGTCGACTCGACTGCATCGGGCGACAACGCGACCGCGTTGGGTGCCGGTGCGATCGCGAGCGGGCGCAATTCCGTTGCGCTGGGCAAGGATTCCGTCGCGGACCAGGACAACACCGTGTCCCTCGGCTCGGCCGGCAACGAACGTCGTTTGACCAACGTCGCGCCGGGTATCAACCCGACTGATGGCGTGAACATGTCGCAACTGCAGAACGTGCGGAACGACCTGAGCAATTCCATCAATTCGGTTGCTCGCAAGGCGTACGGCGGTATCGCTGCCGCGACTGCGTTGACGATGATTCCCGATGTCGACCAGGGCAAGACGATTTCGGTCGGTATCGGCGGCGCGAGCTTCCAGGGTTACGGCGCGACGGCCATCGGCTTCACCGCGCGCATTACCAACAACCTGAAGGTGCGCGGCGGTGTCGGTATCAGCAGCGGCGGTCAGTCCTACGGCGTCGGCGCGTCCTACCAGTGGTAAGGATTGCAATGAATTCGTAATGCGATGACGTTGTGACTCGCGGAATGGACGCTATCTCAGGTCCGTTCCGCGCAACCGATCAGGCAAATCAAATAAGGAAACCAAAAATGTCAGCGAAATCCCTTCTCGTTCTCGGTGTAACCGCGCTGCTGGCCGCTTGCGCTTCACAAGGCCCGACGTGGAATGCGTATCGCGTCAGCATGCCGAACGGGCAACAGGCCTACCGCGTCGATTGTCATGGTCTTTTTGAAGGGCAGGAAGCGTGCTATTCCCAAGCGGTGGAAATCTGCGGCAAAAAGCAGGTGCAGCCGCTCGAAGCAGTCGCACCGCTGGGTGATGAGCAGAATCCGCGAGACGTGCGCATCCTGACGTTCCAGTGCGCGACACCGACTCAGCCTGCGCCGCCGGCCGCGGCAAAACCTGCACCGATTCCGGCGCCTGTCGCGGCTTCCCCTGTTACCCCGCAGCACGTCACACTCGACAGCGACGCGAACTTCGACACCGACCAATCGACGCTGAAGCCGGATGCTCGCGACAAGCTCGATGTGCTGATCGAAGCGGCACACGGTGCGCCATTCAAAACCGTGACGATCAGCGGTTACACCGACTCGACCGGCACCGCCGAACACAATCAACAGTTGTCGCGGCGGCGCGCTCAATCCGTTGCGCTATATCTGCGCGAACATGGCCTGGCGGCACAGAAATTCGACGTGCGCGGCTACGGCGAGAACAACCCGGTCGCGAGCAATGCAACACCGGCCGGCCGCGCCAAAAATCGCCGCGTGGACATCACGCTCGAATGACGCATGCGCCACTGAATAACGCGTGAGTCGAGGCTTTCGTATCTGACTTAGCCTGACCCATTTTCCCGTATTTCGCCGTTCCGCCCTGTCGATAATTGGATGTGTTGAGTCGTTGTTCAACAGCACGAAACCCTGAGAACCAAAACATGAAGATTGGAATTTCCGTACTCACGCACGCGGGTCAGTCCATATGGGAAAACGGGCTAGGTCAGAACATCTTCTATTTTGTGCAGCTATTGCGCGCGTTGCCTTTCGTGGCGGATATCGTGCTTCTGAACTGCGGCGACCAGCAATCCTTGCCGCCGGAAGCCATGGCACTGGCCGGCGACGTTCCGCTCGTCGCGCCACGCGATCTTCCGGAGCCGCCCGACGTGATCTTCGAAATGGGCGGCGGGCTCGACGTCGAATGGCTCGACTACGCGCGAGCGCAAGGCAAGAAAGTCGTGTTCTTCTGCTGTGGCCAGCCTTACGTCGGTCTTGTCGAGCCAAGCGTATTTCAGCGCAGCGGATATTTCTCGCGCGCGAATCGCTGCGATGAAATCTGGATTTTGGGCAAGGATCGCACGCTCATGCCGATGCTGCGCACCCTGCACCGTTGCCCCGTGTACGAAGTGCCGTTTCTCTGGGACAGCACGTTTATCGAACAGCGCATTCAGGCCATCGAGCAGGCCGGACTGCGCTTCGGGTACGAATCCCGCTCGGCTCGTGGCGAAACCGGCCCGCGTGGCCTGCGCTTCGCCGTATTCGAGCCCAATATCTCGGTCGTGAAATGCTGCGTGATACCGATGCTTATCGGTGAGGCAGCATTTCGCGCAGACCAGCACGCGGTACGAGGATTGCACGTGCTCAACAGCGTACAAATGCGCGAGCACGCGTCGTTCTCGTTTCTCCTGAATTCGATGGATTTGAGCCGCGCCGAGCGTGTGCGGCTGGATGGCCGCCACGATTTCGCCGGCTTCATGAGCCAGAACGCGGACGCTCTGATAGCGCACCAATGGCAGAACGATCAGAACATCCTGTATCTCGATGCGCTGTACGGTGGTTATCCCCTCATCCATAACTCGCCATGGCTGTCGAGCCTCGGTTATTTTTACCCGGAATCCGATATCGAAGCGGGGGCGGTGCAACTGCTGCGCGCCGTTCAGCGCCACGACACCGAGCACAAATACTACACACAGCGTGCGCGCAGCTTTCTCGTGTCGCTCGCGCCACGTGCCACCGCGAACTGTTCCGTGTACGCGCGCCGCCTGCTCGCCTTGACCGGGAAAAACGCGCGGGATCGCATTGCACCGGGAGTCGCCGCATGAACAAGCTGAACGTCGGTGTGACGATTTACCTGCGCAAGGGGCAACAATCGATCTGGGAAAACGGCATCTTTCAGAACTGCTATTTTCTCGCGATGCTGCTCAAGCATGCGCCGAACATCGAATCCGTGTATCTCGTGAACGGCGGCGACGGAGATCCCGCATCCGCCGCGCAATTTCTCGAATTTGCACCGGTGCCGGTGATCGATCTCGACACGGCGCGACAGAAGCTCGACGTGATTATCGAACTGAGCGCGCAACTCAATCCCGACTGGGCCCGCGCTTTCCGTGAGAAAGGCGGTCGCGTCATCGGCATGCGCGTCGCGAACGACTACGTGATCGATATCGAGCGAATGATGTTCGCGTTGCCTCACGGGATGCTCGTCTCGGGCACGCCGTACAGCGCAATCTGGACGCTGCCGGCATTCGAGAAGACGTGCGCCAGCTACTACGAAACGGCTTTGCGCGCGCCCGTCACGGCGATGCAGCATCTTTGGAGCCCGCTTTTCGTGGAGCGCGCGGCAAACGGCGGATTCGGATATCAAGCGGGCCGATCGCGCTGGCGTATCGCCGTGCTCGAACCGAATATATGCATGGTCAAGACGTCGCACATTCCGATGCTGGTGGCCGACCTCGCACACCGTCAACAGCCGGATCTCATCGAATACCTCCGGGTGTTCAACACGATTCAACTGAAAAGCGATGCGCAATTCGTGGGCTTCGCCCGCAGTCTCGATCTGGTTGTGCAGGGTCGCGCGACGTTCGAGCCGCGTTTGCCCGTCCACGAAATTCTTACGCGTCAAGCCGATGCGATCGTGTCGCACACGTGGGAAAACGCGCAGAACTACGTCTATTACGAAGCGCTGCACGGTGGCTACCCGCTTATCCACAACTCCGATTTGTTGCGCGGTTGCGGGTATCGGTACGCAGGATTCGATTGCGAGGACGGCGCGTTGGCGCTTCGCGAAGCGTTCGCGGTACACGACGCGAGTCTCGGCGACTACAAGGCGAAAGCGCGGGACTTTCTCGCGACGCTCGATCCGCTTGCGCCCGCGAATGTCGAGCAATACAGCGCCGCGATTGCCGCGGTAGTAAATGGTTGAGTGATTGGCAGGTTCATCTGAGAAAACGACGGAGGGTAAAGATGAAGTTTCCATGCGGATTACGCATCGGCATCACCATCGGGCTTCGCCACGCGAACGAAAGCCTGTGGGTCAACGGCATCAAGCAGAACGCGCTGTATCTCGCGAAGCTCTTTCAGAATTCGCCGCTGGGTCACGATGTCGTGCTCGTCAACACCACGGACGTGCCGATCACTTCCGCACTGCCTTGGGATCTGGAACAGTTTCCCACGTGTACGTTCGAAGAAGAGAAAGACACGCTCGACGTACTGATCGAGCTGGGCGGTCAGATCAGCAACGAACAAACCGCGTACCTGAAATCGCAGCACACGAAGATCGTCAGCTACTGCTGCGGGCCCGAGTACGTACAGATGACCGAGGCGATGATCTTCGGTCGGCGCCTGACCGATCACGTCTTCATCAATCAGAACTATGACCAGGTTTGGGTCATCCCGCAGGTGATGGAAACGACGGCAGGCTTCCTGGGCGTGCTTCGCCGCCAGCAAGTCGTACCGGTGCCTTTCGTGTGGGACCCGATGTGTCTCGACATGCGCACGAGCGATTTGCCGTCCAAAGGCGAGTATCGACCGGGGCGAGCAGCAGCGATGCGAGTCTCCGTCATGGAGCCCAATATCGACGTGCTGAAGTTCTGCCTCAATCCGCTTTTGATCGCGGAGCGCGCGTACCGGGAAATCGGCGAGCGGATGGGGTTCGTCCATGTGACCAATGCCGAGCATCTGGCGCGCTCGTGCCGGGAATTCATCGGCATCGCCCATTACCTCGACCTCGTGCGCGACGGCAAGGTCAGCTTCGTCGGCCGGCACGACACACCGCAGTTTCTCGCCGATCACACGGATATCGTCGTGTCGCATCAGTGGGGCCTGGCGCTCAACTACTTCTATTTCGATGTGGCATGGAACGGCTATGCGCTCGTGCACAACGCGCACCTTTGCAAGGGCGTCGGGTACTACTACCCGGAAAGCGATATCGAGGCGGGGGCGAAGCAGCTCGTTCATGCGATCAAACATCACGACGACGTTTTCGACACGTACCGCGAGCGTCAGCGTGCCGCCATTGCGCCGTTCCTTGCCACCCACCAACCGCTCATTGCCCGTTACGACGAACTGCTCGGTCAGCTCGTGAAGCCCGGATTCGAATCGATTGCGGCCTGACAAAAAAAACACATGAGGAAAACAACCATGCGAAGTGTTCGAACGCCGCGCGTGCCAGGCTGGGTGGCACTTGCAATGATGGCAGCGACATTGCACACGCCCACCGCGTCGGCGGCTTCCGATGATGTTATCGCGACAGTGAACGGCGTCGCGCTGCAGCGCGTCGAACTGGACGAAGCCATGACCGGGCGCCCCGATTCGGCTCGCAGTGAAGTATTGCAGGGGCTCGTCGCGCGTGAACTGCTTCGTCAGGCAGCGGAGCGCGACGGTTTGGGCAACGCACAACCGGTGCGCGCCGCCATGCAAAAAGCGAAAGTCGATACGGAGAATCGGCTATACATCGCAAAGCATTTGTCAGTTCCGCACGTCACGGACGACGAAGTGCGCCAGCGCTACAACGAAATCGTCAGCCAGTTCGGACCGTACCAATACAAGGTCAGTCAAATGTCATTCGCCGACGAACCGACCGCTCGCTTTGCGCTGGCGGTGCTCGAAAAGGGTGAGTCGTTCGCGAATGTCGCGACGCGCAGCCACGCAAACGACGCGCAAACGGCTTGGATCAGCTTCAAGAACCCGGTGAAAGAAGGCCAGACGCAGGGCTTGCCTTTGCCGCTCGCGCAGGCACTCGCTACGATGCAGCCGGGCCAGTTTACGAGCGCGCCAGTGCACGTCGGCGACCGGTTCATCGTTGCGCGGATCGATGAGCGGCGCAATACGGTCGTCCCGTCGTATGCGGAGGCTGGTGTCGCCATGCGCAAGGCGATGGAAAGCAAACGCGACGATGACGCCTTCGCTACGTTCATCGGTCAGCTTGCTCGAAAGGCCGAGATCCGACCGGCGCAAATTCTGCGGAGCGCATCGCAATGAAATGGCTCTCCGACGTAGAAACCCGGATCACACGCAGCGATCTGATCGGGGCCTCGCGCCTGCTCGATACCGATCGTGCAATCGAGTCGGGCACCCCGCGCGCCTTCATTGCGTGCAGCCGGTTGATGCTGCTGCGCGGCCGGCTTCATGACGCGCAAGACATGCTCGATCGGGCGCTGCACGTCGAACCGGAGAATGTCGACGCGCTCATCGAGCGCGGGCGCCTTTCCATTCGATTGGGCGACGATGTCGACGCATGCGCGTGGTTCCATCGCGTGGGGTTAAAGGAAAGCCTCGGTGATAGCTGGCTGATCGACTGGTTCGATGCGTCGCTGCGTTGTAGTCGCGTCGAAGACGCCATCCATGTCGCACTCGAGCTGTGTCGGCATTTCGCTGCCGACGCTCACAACTGGTTCCGCCTTGGGCTCGCGAATCACGCGGCGCGCCACTACTCGCAAGCGCTCGCCGCCTATGAGAAAGCCGCTGACATGAATCCCCGGTTGCCGATGCTGCGCAACAATTGGGGGGCGGCTTACCTGGAATTGGGCCGGCATGACGAGGCCCGCAAGCTGCTCGAAACGACGATCGAGGAAGAACCCAACCATGCGTTGGCGTGGACGAACCTCGCATCCGTGCTGCTGAAAACCGGCAACATCGACGATAGCCTCGTTGCGGCCGAGCGCGCTTGCGCCCTTGCCCCGGACTACGTCACGGCATTGCAGACGTATTCCTACGTGCTGCGCGAATACGGCCGGTTCGACGCGGCGCTCGAAATCGCGCAGCGCGCGCTGAGCCTCGAGCCGAATAACCCGTCGATCGTGTGGACCGTTGCGATGCTGCAATTGTTGCGCGGCGACTATGAAAACGGCTTGCGCAATCACGAAGCGAGGTGGGCGGGCTCGCCGGAACTGCGCGACGTTTCCCCGAACGTTCCGGCGCCACTTTGGAACGGTGAACCGCTCGCCGGCAAAACGATTTTCGTGTGGGGTGAACAGGGCCACGGCGACGCGTTGCAGTTCATGCGTTTCGTTCCGGCATTTGCCGAATACGTCCGGCAGCAACATGGAAAGCTCGTGTACTGCTGTTTCGATACGCTGCATGCGCTTTTCGCACGCAGCCTCGGCGATGCGGTCGAAACCATCATCCCGCACAATCAGCGCCCTCTGCCGCCATTCGACTTTCATTTGCCGGTCGGCAGCCTGCCTTGCGTGCTCGGTGCGCGGCTTGCCGACCTGCCCGGCACACCCTATCTGAAGGCCGATCGCGCGAACGCGGCCAAGTGGCGTTCCGCGCTGTCCAGCGAGCGGAAATTGCGTGTCGGCATTGCGTGGAGCGGCAGCAGGACACATCAGCGCAATCCGCTTCGCTCGGTTGATCCGATGGATTACGTCCATGCGCTTGCGGGCGTGGGCGACGTGATGTTCGTCAATTTGCAGATGGATGCGCCTGGCGAGGTGCTGCGCCTGCAAAACGCGGGGCTGCCGCTGCTCGATCCGACATCCGGTCTGTCGTCGTTCGACGATACGGCGGCGCTCGTCGCGAGCCTCGATCTGGTCATCACCGTCTGCACGTCGATTGCGCATCTGGCGGGCGGGCTCGGCGTTCCAACATGGGTACTGCTCGACGTGAATCCGCACTGGATCTGGATGACCGAGCGAGCCGACAGCCCGTGGTATCCAAACACCCGCCTTTATCGGCAGTCCGCATACGGGGAATGGGCTCCGGTGTTCGAAGCGTTGGCGCACGATCTGGCCGTGCTCGCATCGAATCGGGACACGCACGAACCCATCACAACGAACTCAACCGGGAGCATCCATTGAAACGGATCAATCTTTCAGCCGCGCTTGGCGCATGCGCCGACGATGTCGTTCGTCAGAAACTCGCGCAACAAGTCGGATTGCCGCCGCAAGCCATCGAACAGGTGTTTGCATCGTCCGCATCGATCCTGATTGCGGCGTTGGCAGCCCGCGCATCGGAAGGCCGCGATGAAACGATCGCGGTGTTCGGCGCGCTCATGTCGCGCAATATCAATCCGCGTATTCGCGACGAGTGCGCGACGCTGGTCGATTCGACCGGAAAATTGAAAGAGCTTGAACACGCGGGCTTCACGCTCGTCGCGCACGCGACCGGCAACGATGCAACGGAATTGAGCGATCAAGTTGCCGAGCGGCTTGCCGTGCCGGCCCAGGCGGCATGCGCCCTCACCTGCGTTTGCGCAGCGATCGTCGGCGGCCTCATCAAGCACCATATGCTCATCGAACAAGCAGACGTGTGCGAATTGCCAGGCTTGTTCGCCGGACAACTGGCGACGATTGCCGATCATCTGAACGATGATTCGATCGATGTGCTGGGTTATTTGCACGCGGACGTGAACGCGTTCCTCGATCAGGTGTCCGCGCGGCTCACGTCAGTCACCGCCGATTTCGAACCGATTCGACCGCGCATCGGCGAAGGGGCGAAACCGGTCAATGAACCCGTGCATGCGCAGCCGCAACCGCAGATTCCGGCGCACAACCGCTACGAAATCGGCAAGGTGTTCGTGAACGACATTCGCTTCACCAGCGCGATGCAGCCGTCACAACTGGGGCCCGCGGGGCCTGCGGCGAAGCGCGGCAAGCCGACATCCCGCCGCACGTGGAAAGTGTTCGCGCTGACGACGGCGACGGTCCTGGTTGCGGTTCTCGCGTGGGGGAAAGTCTTTCACTGGCCGGAAATGCAGTCGGCCCTTGCGCAAGTGACGCATCCGGGAGTCAAGTCGACCAGCGTGGTATCGGGTGCCATTTCCTCGCCTGACCTGACGACGGCCAGCGTGAAGTAATTCCGGCATTTTTTCCGCCCACATCCACTCAATTGAGTAGTGCGTTCATGTCCCGGCATCCCCCTCCTGATCCGGGACATTTCAGCCGGCGAGGTCACTCCTGCCTCGCCGGTTCTTTTTGTTGATGGTCGCGGACGGACGTCCTTGCGCTGCCTGCCCCGCAGCCGGGGTTTTGTCGGATCAGATCCGCGCCATTGATAACCAAACAACATCAATCCTTCCAAAAATCGCACTTATCGTTTCCCCGTCTCCGGGCGAACATGGCGAAAACGACAATCGACCGCTTCCCGCGCATTTTCCCGATTTCCTGGAGACACCCAGATGCACCCCTCGCCCAGCCTTCCGACCGGACGTTCGAAGGCCGCCGCGGTATTCCGCGTGACGGCCGGCAACTTCCTCGAGCAGTTCGACTTCTTCCTGTTCGGCTTCTACGCCACCCAGATCGCGGCCGTGTTCTTTCCCGCCGCGAGCGAGTTCGCGTCCCTGATGATGACGTTCGCCGTGTTCGGCGCCGGCTTCCTGATGCGGCCGCTGGGTGCAATCGTGCTGGGCGCGTACATCGACGACGTCGGCCGTCGCAAGGGCCTCATCGTCACGCTGGCGATCATGGCGAGCGGCACCATCCTGATCGCGTTCGTGCCGGGCTACGCGACGATCGGCCTGCTCGCGCCGGCGCTCGTGCTGCTCGGGCGCCTGCTGCAGGGCTTTTCGGCGGGCGCCGAGCTGGGCGGCGTGTCGGTCTATCTCGCCGAGATGGCCACGCCCGGCCGCAAGGGCTTCTTCACGAGCTGGCAGTCCGCCAGCCAGCAGGTCGCGATCGTCGTCGCGGCGGGCCTCGGCTTCGCGCTCAATCAATGGCTCAGCGCATCCGCCATCGCCGCGTGGGGCTGGCGCGTGCCGTTCTTCGTCGGCTGCATGATCGTGCCGTTCATCTTCATGCTGCGCCGCAATCTGGAGGAAACGCAGGAATTCAAGGCCCGCCGGCATCGTCCCGGCATGAAGGAAGTCTTCACCACGCTGATGCATAACTGGGGCATCGTGGTCGCCGGCATGATGCTGGTCGCGATGACCACCACGAGCTTCTATCTGATCACGGTCTATGCGCCGACCTTCGGCAAGACCGTCCTGCACCTGAGCACCGCGGACAGCCTGCTCGTGACGCTGTGCGTCGGCCTGTCGAACTTCGTATGGCTGCCGATCGGCGGCGCGCTGTCCGATCGCATCGGCCGCCGGCCGCTGCTCGTCGGGATGACGGTGCTCGCGATCGCGACCGCCTATCCCGCGCTGTCGCTGCTCGCTCATGCGCCGTCGTTCGTCAACATGCTGCTCGTGCTCCTGTGGCTGTCGTTCATGTACGGGATCTACAACGGTGCGATGGTCGTCGCGCTCACGGAAGTGATGCCCGTCGAAGTGCGCGTAGCGGGCTTCTCGCTCGCCTACAGCCTCGCGACGGCCGTGTTCGGCGGCTTCACGCCCGCCATCTCCACCGCGCTCATTCACATGACCGGCGACAAGGCCGCACCGGGCTACTGGATGAGCCTCGCCGCGGTGTGCGCGCTGCTCGCGACGTTCGCGCTGTATCGCCGCCACCCGGCGACGCTCACGCCCGCGCACTGACGCGTCATGCCGAACGACCTGCCCCGACTCCGTACGATCCGGACCATCACCATGACCATGACGATGAAAAACCTGCTTCTGAAACTGTGCGCGGCCGCGCTCGTCGCCACCACCGCGGTGAGCGCGAACGTGCAGGCCGCCGACCTGCACGTGATGAGCTCGGGCGGCTTCACCGCCGCCTACAAGCTGCTCGGCCCGCAGTTCGCGTCCAGCACGGGCAATACGCTCGCCACCGCGCTCGGCCCGTCGATGGGCAAGTCGCCCGAAGCGATTCCGAACCGGCTCGCGCGCGGCGAGCCTGCCGACGCGGTGATCATGGTCGGCTACGCGCTCGACGACTTGATCAAGCAAGGCAAGGTGATCCCCGGATCGCGCGTCGAGCTGGCCGATTCGCGCATCGGCATGGTCGTGCGCGACGGCGCGGCGAAACCCGACATCAGCTCGGCCGACGCGCTGAAGCAGGTTCTGCTGCACGCGAAGTCGATTGCCTATTCGGACAGCGCGAGCGGCGTGTACATCGAGCGGGAACTGTTCAGGAAGCTCGGCATCGAGGATCAGGTGAAATCGAAGGCGAAGATGGTTCCGCGGATTCCGGTCGCGTCCGTGGTCGCGAACGGCGACTACGAAATCGGCTTCCAGCAGGTCAGCGAACTGCTGCCGGTCAAAGGCGCGACCTTCGTCGGCAAGATTCCCGAATCGCTGCAGTCGGTCACGCGTTTCGCCGCCGGCATCCCCGTCGGCGCGCAACATCCGAAGGAAGCGAAGGCGCTGCTCGACTATCTCGCGTCGCCCGACGTGCAGTCGGAAGTGAAATCGACCGGACTGGATTCCGTCTCCGCACACTGAGCACGCACCAACGGAAGGCGTGCGTCAGACCGCCTTCCCGTCGCGCGCGGCATCGGCGTCGGCATCATCGGCGCCGTTCGGGCCCGCGGGCCCGGCCGCGTTCAGCATCCGTACGAGCCGCGCGCGATCGCATGCCCCTTCCCACGTCGAGACAAAAATCACCGCACATGCGTTGCTGATCACGCTCGTCAGCGCACGCGCCTCCGACATGAAGCGATCGATGCCCACCAGAAGCGCGACGCCGGCAACGGGCAGATCGGGCATCACCGCGAGCGTCGCGACGAGCGCGACGAGTCCGCTGCCGGACACGCCGGCCGCGCCCTTCGACGTCAACAGCATCACGGCCAGCATCGCGGCGATTTGCGGCGCGGAAAGCGGCACGTCGCACGCCTGCGCGATGAACAACGCCGCGAGCGTCAGATAGATCGCGGTGCCGTCGAGGTTGAACGAGTAGCCGGCCGGCAGCACGAGCCCGACGACGCCCTTGTCGCAACCGAGCGACTCCAGCTTGACGATCAGCCGCGGCAACACCGGCTCCGTGGACGACGTCGCGAGCACGATCAGCAACTCCTCGCGCAGGTAGCGCAGCAGCCGCCACAACGCGAAGCCGTGCAGCCGTGCCAGCGGCGCCAGCACCAGCGCGACGAACAGCACGCAGGCCACGTAGAACGCCACCATCAGCCGCGCGAGCGAGCCGACCGAGCCGATGCCGAAGCGTCCCACCGTGAACGCCATCGCGCCGAATGCGCCGAGCGGCGCGAGCCGCATGACCATCGCGAGCACGCGAAAGACGATCTGCGCGACGCCGTCGATCAGCGCCAGCACGGGCCGCCCGGCCTGCGGATACGCATTCAGCGAGAAACCGAACAGCAGCGACAGCAGCAGCACGGGCAGCACCTCGCCCTTCTGGAACGCGCCGAGCATCGTATCGGGGATCACGCTCAACGCGAACTCGACGAGCCCGTGCGGTTGCGCGTGCGGTGCATATTGCGCCAGGATGCGCGGGTCGAGATGGTGCACGTCGACGTGCATGCCGGCGCCGGGCCGCAGCACGAACGCGGTGACGAGCCCGAATGCGAGCGCGACGGCGGTCAGCAAATAGAACAGCAGCAGCGCGCGGACGATCGTGCGCCCGATGGCCTTGCCGTTCGCCAGCGACGTGATGCCGGAGACGATCGTGCAGAACACGATCGGCGCGATCATCATCCGCACGAGACCGACGAATGCGTCGCTGAGCGGCTTGAGCATCGCGCCCACCGACGGCCAGAAATGCCCGACGCTCACGCCGAGCACCATCGCCAGCAGAACCTGCACGTAGAGCGAACGAAGCGGTCTTGCCAACCTCACGATGCTGTCTTCCTCGATGTTCCGGCCGTATTCATCGGATTTGTCGTATTCGTCATGCCGATCCGTCGCTGCGTGCGGCGCCGGCGCCAGCGCCGGCACGTTTGGCGTCGACGATGGCGCGGTGAAACGCGTCCGCGGCCGGCGTCAGCGGGCGCCCGCGCCGTTTCACGATGCCGACCCGGCGCTTGACCACCGGTTCGACGAGCGGCACGCTCGTGAGCAGCGGATGGTCGTGTCCGGGCATCGCCATCGACGGCACCGCGGCGACGCCGAGCCCGGCTTCGATCAACCCGAGCAGAGTCGTCACGTGGCGCGTCTCGCACACGCTCGGCGCACGCGGCGCGACGGTCGTCAGCGCCTGGTCGAGCAGCAGGCGGTTGCCGGAAGTCTTGTCCACCGACACATACTCGTACTCGTAAAGCTCGTTCCAGGTCACGCGCTTCTTGCGCGCGAGCGGATGGTCGCGCCGGCACGCGGCAACGAAGCGCTCCTGCAGCAGCAGCTTGAAGTCGATCTCGGGCTCCTGGCTGCCCATGAAGCTCACGCCGAAATCGGCCTCGCCGCTGATCACGGCGCTCAGCACCTCGTTCGCGCCGGCATCCAGCAGCTTGACCCGGATGCGCGGAAAGCGGCGATGATAGCTCGCGATCACGTTGGGCAGGAAGTAGTAGGCTACCGACGGCACGCACGCGATCGTCACATGACCGAGGCGGCTCGATGACACGTCGCGGATGCCGAGCAGCGCGACGTCGAGATCGTCCAGCAGTTGCTCGGCGCTCGGCGCGAACACGCGCCCGACGGTGGTCAGCGTGACGCTGCGCGTGGTGCGCTCGAACAGGCGCACGCCGAGCGCTTCCTCCAGTTTGTCGATCCGGCGACTCAACGCGGGTTGCGAAATGCTGATCGCGTCGGCGGCCTTCCGGAAGCTGCCCAGCTCCACCACCGCGCGAAACGCCTGCAAGTCTGTCAAATCGAAGTTGATTCCCACGGGCCGGTCTCCCTGTTTCGAATGCCGCGTATTGTGCATGATCCGGGCAAGCCCACCCAGCCAGGGGATCGCCGGCTCGGCCAATCCGCCACCCCGCTATGCCCGATGCCGCAACGCGTCGATCACGATCGAGAACGCGCGCGATGCCTGGCGGCGGCTCGGGTAGTACGCGTGATAGCCGGGAAACACCGGGCACCAGTCCGGCATCACGATCCGCAGCCGCCCGCTGCGCACGTGGTCGAGCACGATGTCCTCGGTGACGAACGCAATGCCGAAGCCGTCGAGCGCCGCCTGCACCATATGCGGCTGCGTATTGCAGGTGATGCGGCCGCTCACGCGCGCCTGGATCTCGTTCCTGCCCTTCTTCAATTCCCACGCATAGATGCCCTTCGCGGTCGCGAGCCGCAGCGTCACGCAGTCGTGATTGAGCAGGTCCTGCGGCGTCCTGGGCGGCTTGCGGCCGTCGAGATAGGCCGGCGACGCGACCATCGCCATCCGGATGTCCGGGCTGATGCGCACCGCGATCATGTCCTTCGCGACCTGGTCGCCGTAGCGCACGCCGATGTCGTAGCGCTCCTCGACGATGTTCGCCAGCCCGTAGTCGACCGACAGCTCGACGCGGATGTCGGGGTAATCGGGCAGCACCCGCGTGAGCTTCGGCCAGATGATCGTGTCGATCGGATGCTCGGTGGCCGTGATCCGTACGACGCCGGCCGGCTTGTCCCGGAAATCGGACACCGCGGCGAGCTTCATCTCGATCTCGTCGATGCGCGGCGCGACGGCCTGAAACAGTTCCTCGCCCGCCTCGGTGGTCGACACGCTGCGCGTCGTGCGCGTGAGCAGCCGCACGCCGAGGCGCGTCTCGAGATCGCGGACCGTCTGGCTCAGCGCCGATTGCGACACGCCGAGCCGCGCCGCCGCGCGCGTGAAGCTGCGGTCGCGCGCCACGGCCAGAAACACGAGCAGATCGTTGAGGTTTTCGCGCGGCATGGCGAGCGGCTCCTGTCGAAACGGACGCCCATCCTAGCACCGACACCGCCCGGTGCCGCCTGCCGCGGCCGCGGTCGATTCATCGGTGCAGTTTATAAGTCCAAGCGTGCCGCGCTACTTAATCGATCGAACGCCGGCCGATAGACTGCGAAGCGTTCAGGCTCCCGTGCGCCCCCAGGCCCCGGGAATCTTCCACGCATGCTTCCCGGAGTCCGTCTCGTGAAATCCCTGCTTCCCCTTTTCGTCGCCGCGCTTGCCGTTTCCGCTCCGTTGCTCGCCCATGCGCAGGGCCTCACGCGTGAGCAGGTGCGCGATGACATGATTCGCTACGAAGCCGCCGGCTTCAATCCGGCGCGCGCCAATCCGCGCACCTGGGTCGACGATGCGCGCGCGGCGTCCACGCGCGTGACGGCGGCGCGCGATGCCGACGGCCGCACGTCCATCGCCGCTCGCGGCACGGCTGCCGCGCGTTGCGACTGACGCGCCCATCCCGGACACCACCGATCCGCACCCATTCCGATTCCACGATGCAAGCCGTTTCCTCTTCCGATCGCGGGCCCGCGCCCGTTCGCACCGCCGCGTGGGGCGCCGTCCTCGCGATGGCGCTCGGCGCGTTCGCGCTCGTCGCGTCCGAATTCATGCCGGTCAGCCTGCTGACGCCGATCGCGCACGACCTGCGGATCAGCGAAGGGCAGGCCGGCCAGGCGATCTCCGTATCGGGCGCGTTCGCGCTGCTGACGAGCCTGTTCATCTCGTCGCTGGCCGGCCGGCGCGACCGCAAGCGGGTGCTGCTGTCGCTGACGCTGCTGATGATCGTGTCCGGCACGGTCGTCGCATTTGCGCCGAGCTATCCGGCGTTCATCGCCGGGCGCGCGTTGATCGGCGTCGCCATCGGCGGATTCTGGTCGATGTCGGCGGCCACCGCGATGCGCCTCGTGCCGGAGCGGCAGGTTCCGCGCGCGCTGGCGATCGTCAACGGCGGCAACGCGCTGGCGACCGTCATCGCCGCGCCGCTGGGCAGTTTTCTCGGCGGCATCGTCGGCTGGCGATGGGCGTTCTTCTGCGTCGTGCCGGTCGCCGCGATCGCGTTCGGCTGGAAGCTGGCGAGCCTGCCGCGCATGCACGCCGCGCACGGCAGCGCTACGCCCGGGCGCGCGTTCGCGCTGCTGACGAGCGCGCCGGTCGCGCTCGGCATGACGGCGGTCAGCGTCTTTTTCATGGGCCAGTTCACGCTGTTCACGTACTTGCGGCCGTTCCTCGAAGCCGTGACACACGCCGGCGCCGCCGGGCTGTCGGTGCTGCTCCTCGTGATCGGCGTCGCGGGGTTCGCGGGGACGATCCTGATCGGCGCGTTCCTGCAACACGGGCTGTACCGGACGTTGATCGTCATCCCCGGCCTGATGGCAGCGGTTGCCGTCGCGCTGATCGCGTTCGGCCACTCGATCGGCGCGACCGCCGCGCTGCTGGCGGTCTGGGGGCTGCTCGGCACGGCGGCGCCGGTCGGCTGGTGGACGTGGCTGGCCCGTGCGCTGCCGCGCGACGCGGAAGCCGGCGGCGGCCTGATGGTGGCGGTCGTGCAGCTCGCGATCGCGCTCGGTGCGACGGCCGGCGGCGTGCTGTTCGACCTGCACGGCTATCGCGCGACGTTCGGGCTGAGCGCGGGCCTGCTCGTCGCCGCCAGCGGGCTCGCGGCGCTGGCGGCGCGAGCCGCGTTGCGCGCCGACGCCGCCCCGCGCGCGTGACGGGGCCAGCGTAACGTCGCGGTTTTTTTACACACGCCGTGTAACGCCCGCGTCCGGCCGCGCGCCGCCGTATGCGGCGTCCAGATAACGCAGCAGCCGGTGCGGCGTCAGCGGCTTCGCGCAGTGCGCGTCGAAGCCGGCTTCCCGCGCACGCTCGCGATCGTTGCGCGACGCGAAGGCGCTGCACGCGATGAGCAGCATGTCGGCGGTGCGCGGGTCGCCGCGCAGTCGCTTCGCCAGTTGCAGGCCGTCGAGGCCCGGCATCGCGATGTCGAGCACGATCGCGAACGGCTGCCACTCGCGTGCGAGATCGCAGACGGCGAACGGATCGTTCGCGACGCGGCATTCGAAGCCGCGCGCCTGGAGCAGCAACCGCAGCGCATCGGCCGCGTCGCGATAGTCGTCGACGACCAGCACGCGGCGCAGCCGGCGCGGCACGCTATCGGGTGCGCGCCACAGCAGCACGTCGTCGGCCGCCGGATCGTCGCCGCAGATGATTTGCATCGCGTTTCTCCTGTAATCGAAGATACCCTCGGCGCAAACTGCGCGCCCATATCGACGCTGCCGCCTGCATGCGGCATGCCGGTTGCTGCACAGGGTCGATATCGTCGATATGGGAGCCGTCGATGCGCGCACCGCCGCTGTTCCGACCCGGCAAGGAGCTCGATCCGTCTGAAGCCCGCCGGCGAACGCACCGTTGCACACGCGCCGACACCGGCCTGGCGCCGGCCTGCGCGAGAGGCGCCGCATGACACGCCACTCGCCCGCGAAGCCCGCCGCGCCCGACGACGTCGCGCCGGCCACGCTCGACGCCTGCCGCCGCTGCGGGCTGTGGGAACACGCGACGCAGCCGGTGCCGGGCGCGGGGCCCGCCCACGCGCGCCTCATGCTGGTCGGCGAGCAGCCCGGCGACCAGGAAGACCGCACGGGCATCCCGTTCGTCGGCGCGGCGGGCCGCATGCTCGACCGCGCGCTCGAGGAAGCCGGCATCGAGCGTGCGAGCGTCTACGTGACCAACGCGGTCAAGCACTTCAAGTGGGAACCGCGCGGCAAGCGACGGCTGCACAAGACGCCCGCGCAGCGCGAGGTCGCCGCGTGCCGCTACTGGCTCGAACGCGAGCTCGCCGCGCTGGGCCCGCGCGTGATCGTCGCGCTCGGCGCGACGGCGCTGCGTGCCGTGCTGCAGGACAACGACGCGACGCTGGAGCGCACGCGCCAGCCCGTGCGCTCGCCCGACGGCTGTCTCGTCGTCGCGACCTATCACCCGTCCTACGTGCTGCGCACGCGCGGCGCCGATTCGCGCGAGCAGGCGTACCGGACCCTCGTCGACGCGCTGCGCACCGCGTCGCGCCTCGCGCACGGCAGCGGCGGCACGCACGGCGCACGGGGAGACGCCGAATGAGCAACCTGCGCGGCGACGACGTGTCGCGCGACACCGCTACCGCCGCCGCGCCCGCCGCGAAGCCGTGGTACCGGCGGCTCGGCCCCGGCCTGCTCGCGGGCGCGTCCGACGCCGACCCGAGCAACATCGCGGTCTATGCGCAGGCCGGCAGCCAGTTCGGCTTCCACATGCTGTGGATGATCATCGTCGCGCTGCCGATGATGGTGGCCGTGCAGCTCGCGTCGGCGTTCATCGGACGCGCCAATCGCGAAGGCCTCGTCGCGGGCATCCGCAAGCAGTTCTCCGACCGGCTCGCCAAAGGCCTGATCGTGATGATCGTGATCGTCAACGTCGTGAACGTCGGCGCCGATCTCGCCGCGATGGGCGACGCGACCGCGCTCGTCGCGGGCGGGCGCAGCTACTGGTATGCACCCGTCTACGGCCTCGGGTCGCTCGCGCTGCAGGTGCTGCTGTCCTACGAGCGCTATGCGCGCTGGCTGAAATGGATGACGCTCGGCCTGCTCGCGTACGTGGTCGAACTCGGCTTCGTGCACATCGACTGGCGCACCCTGCTGCACGCGATCGTGCTGCCGCATGTCGCGTTCACGCACGAATACGCGACGAGCATGGTCGCGGTGCTCGGCACGACGCTGAGCCCGTATCTGTTCGTGTGGCAGGCCGCGCTCGAAGTGGAGGAAACCCAGGCCGAGCGCCGCAACGGCGACACCGCATGCTCGCCCGGCGCGCGGCGCGAGACCGAACGACGCATCACGTTCGATACCTGGACCGGGATGATCGTGACCAACGCGGTGTCGTTCTGCATCATGGTGATCGGCGCGGCGGTGTTCTTCTCGCACGGCAAGCACGACATCGCCTCGACCGCGCAGGCCGCCGAGGCGCTGCGCCCGATTGCCGGCGAAGCGGCGTTCCTCCTGTTCGCGTTCGGCATCGTGGGCTGCGGGCTGCTCGCGATTCCCGCGTTCGCGGGCAGCGCCGCCTACGGCTGCGCGGAGGCCTGGCGGTTCCGCGAAGGCCTGAACGAGCCGGTGCGGCGCGCGCCGGCGTTCTATGCGGTGCTGGCGGCCTGCGTGATCGTCGGCATCGCGATCTGTTTCAGTCCGGTCAATCCGATCAAGGCGCTGTACTGGAGCGCGGTGCTCAATGGCGTCGCGGCGGTGCCGATGCTCGCGCTGGTGATGCTGCTGTCGCAGCGGCGGGACGTGGCCGGTCAGCCGCGCAGCGGGATCGTGTCGAAGCTGTTCGGATGGCTCGCGGTCGCGCTGATGGCGGCGTCGGTGGTTCTAATGACCGTGGACATGCTGGGCTGAGCGTGACGAGGCGATTGGGGCGGTTGCGTTCTTGAGGGTGGTTGCGTGCGCAACCGTCGACGCTGAAAGCAGAAAGGGAGAGCAGAGGAGAAAAGCCGGCCAACCGGGCGACCGCGCGTGCGGCACGGCCCGGTAGCCGGCCCGGCGCGGTTACATCATCTTGCCGCGCGAGCGTTCG
This sequence comes from Burkholderia sp. SIMBA_062, assembly GCF_046534765.1. Classification (NCBI taxonomy): domain Bacteria; kingdom Pseudomonadati; phylum Pseudomonadota; class Betaproteobacteria; order Burkholderiales; family Burkholderiaceae; genus Burkholderia; species Burkholderia sp. SIMBA_062. The sequence continues at coordinate 134,627 of NZ_JAWRYD010000014.1, read as the reverse complement.
GCACGCGCCGCATCGGCCGCCGATTCCACCTTCTTCACTTCCTCCGGCGGCGGCAGCACGGCCTTGAAGCCCATCGACTCGATCCACATCTCGCGCGCCCAGCCGCGGGTGTGATACAGGTGATGGTCCTCGTCGGCCTCGACCTCATCGTGCGCGGCCTTCAGCGCCTTCGCCGCGTCGCTGTCGCGCAACTGGTCGGCCGCATAGCCGATCAGCTCCCAGTTCAGGTGATCCTTGGTTTCGGCGAGCACCACGCATTCCGCGGCGACGACCTGCGCGACCGCCGGGTCGGCCTGCTTCTTCGCCTGCTCGATCACCTGGACCAGCGACTTGCCGGTCGCCGCCACCGCGGCACGCCCCGGCGACTGCGTGTCCGGATCGAGACCGAGCGTTTCGAACACCTTGCGCAGCACCTCCTGGTGATGCATCGTCTCGCGGTGGTACTTCTCCCATTCCTTGTGCAGGTCCGCGTCGGTCGCGCACTGGAGCGCGGCCTCGTAGATCTGCGCCCCGCCAAGCTCGGTCTCGTATGCCTGGCAGAGCAGTTCGAGGATGCCTTCGTGCTTCGATTGCCGTTGGGCCATGACTGCTTCTCCGAAAAAGCGGGCCGCCCAATGCGGCCCTGGGGTTGAACCGGGCGCGCGTTACTGCGCGCCCACCTTGCGTTGGAGCGCCTCCGCCATGCTCAGGTGATGCTTGAGCGTCGGCAGCGTGGATTTCGCGAATGCGCGCAACTGCGGGTCCTTGCCGTCGCGCGCCTCGCCTTCGAACAGCGCGACCGCCTTGCGGTGCGCGTCGGGGCCGGCCGCCGCGACGTACGCGGTGTCGAAGTCGTGGCCGCTCTTGCCGCGCAGCGCCTCGACGTCCGGATCCGGGATCTGCTCGACCTGCGGCTTCATGCCCTTGCGCCCGGCGATCTCGGTGAGCTTCGCGTTCGCCTTGCCGTGATCGGCCACCATGCGTTTCGCGAACGCGCGCACGTCCGCCGACCGGGCCTGCTTCAACGCGAGCTGGCTCGCCTGCACCTCGGCCTTGCCGGCCAGCGCGGCCTTGTCGATGAATTCCGCGTCGCCGCCCTGCGGCGCCTTCGCCATGCCGGCGTCGCCCGTGGCGGCGCCCGACGACGGGTTGATCACGCCGCCCGGCACATGCGAATTCGATGCGGGCGGCTCGCTCGGCATCTGGGCGTGCGCGAGCCCCGACACGGCGAGCACGCCGGCGGCGAGCGCCGCGAGGGTCCAGTTGGTTTGCTTCATGCGCTTTCTCCTTGCGTGGGGAGTCAGTCAGCCGCCGACGATCGAGCCGCCGTTCGGATGCAATGTCTGCCCCGTCATGTAGCTCGCGCCTTCCGACGCGAGCAGCACGTAGCAGCCGATCAACTCGTCCGGCTGCCCCGGCCGCTTCAGCGGCACGTTCGAGCCGAACTTCGCGACCTCGTCGGCGCTGAAGGTCGACGGGATCAGCGGTGTCCAGATCGGCCCCGGCGCGACGGCGTTCACGCGAATGTCGCGCTCGGCCAGCTCGATCGACAGCGAGCGCGTGAACGCGACGATCGCGCCCTTGGTCGCCGAGTAATCGGGCAGCTTCGGGCTGCCGTGATAGGCAGTGACCGACGCGGTGTTGACGATGCGTCCACCCTGCTTCATGTGCGCCAGCGCCGCCTGCGTGCAGAAAATCATCCCGTACACGTTGGTGCGGAACGTGCGCTCGAGCTGTTCCTCGGTCACGTCCTCGATGCCGGGTTGCGGATGCTGTTCGCCCGCGTTGTTCACCAGCACGTCGAGCCGGCCGAGCTTTTCGACGGTGCGCGCGACGGCGTCGCGCGCCTGGCGGCGATCGCCGATGTCGCAGGCGATCGCCTCGCAGCGCCGGCCGGCCTGCTCGATCAGGCGCTTCGTATGCGCGGCGTCGTCCGATTCGTTCAGGTAGACGATCGCGACGTCCGCGCCCTCCTTCGCGAATCCGATCGCGACCGCGCGGCCGATGCCGCTGTCGCCGCCCGTCACGAGCGCGACCTTGCCGGCCAGCTTGCCGCTGCCGACGTAATCGGCCGCCTCGTCGCGCGGCTTCGGATGCATGTCCCGCTCGCTGCCCGGCTGCCGGGTCTGCTTCTGGGGCGGCGGGGTCTTTGCCGTGGTCATGAGTTCCTCCTTGAACGGGTGTCGGCGACACGTCGCAAACGGCGTGCCACGACCGGCGCAGCGGGCCGGGCAGGGTTACAGGGCCCGAGCCGCACACCGCATTGCAAGCGCGTGCAGAAACGACGCGCTCAATGCGGCGTGCCCTGCGTGGTGCCGTCCGGCCGGCGCACGGGATCGAAGTCGCGCCACTGGCCGTCCTGCCAGTCGCCTTCGACGCGTTCGATCGATTGCGCGCCGGTCGCGCGCAGCACGTCTTCCGCGGCGGCGGCTGTCGTCGCCGTCACGCGCGCGGCCAGGATCACGCCGGTTTCGGTGTGCGCGAGCGTGCCCTTGCCTTCGGCCTGCTCGCCGCGCATCCGGCCGAGCGCGCCGCCGAACGCGCCGAGATACGCGCCGGCGAGCGCGCCGGCGGCCGACACGAACCAGTAGCGCACCCCGATCGCATAGACGATCAACCCGACCATCGCGCCGATCAGCAGCCCGCGCAGCGCGCCGAGCATCGCGCCGCGCCCGCCGGGCTTCGCGGCCGTATCGGCATACACGTCGCCGCCGATCGGAAAGCGCGCGTGCTGGCCGCCCGGGTTCAGGAAGAAGATCGACACGTCGTCCGGGCCGAACGCGCGCTCGTAAAGGTGGCGCGCCCCACCTTCCGCTTCATCGAACGTCGTGAAGCGGCCTGCGACGATCATCGCCATGCTCGTGCTCCTCCTCGTGACGGTAACGGTGACGGTGCTGGTGAGGCGCCGTGCACGCGACGGCGCGCACGGCGCGATGCGGCGGCGCTCACATCAGCCGCCCGAGTTCCTTCGAAACCGACGCGGGCGTGCCGTATTCACGATCGGGAATCTTGCGCAGCATCTCGAGCACGCCCGCATCCGCATGCGAGCGTTCCGCGCATTCGACGATGTCCGACTTGCTGGCCGGGTAGTCCATCCCCTTCAGCGCCTTCTGCACGTCGACGGGGCTGGGCGCCTTGCCGTGCCCTGTCTGGTGGCCGCCCTTGTCGTGGTCCTGCTGCACCCGCTCGCCTTCGTGCGCGCGCGAGTGGCTGTGTTCGTGGCCCGTATGTTGTCGGGATGACATGGAAACCTCCTTCGAATGAAAAAAACGGAAAGGAACGTGATCACGTCGACGTCGGCGCGCGGCGCGCGCGCGCGAATGCGGCGAAAGCCAGCGCCGCCGCGCCCAGCGCGATCGCGCCCGCGACCTTCGGCCGCTGCACCACCGCGTTGTACGCGCACGCGCGCAGCACGTGGCCCTCCATCCCTTCGCGCTCGTGCAACACGTGGCGCGACTCGTACAGCGCGTTATCGTCGCGCGGGCGCGCGGGGCGCACCGTGCGCTGGCCGCGCGAGAACAGCGTGGCCGCGACGCGATCGAACAGCCGCGGCGCGTGGTACGCGCTGGCCGACGTGAATTTCGCGGCGCCGCCGACGAACAGCGTGCGGCGCGGATGCGCGGCCGCGAACAGGATCGCGTCGGCGACGAGGTTCGGGTCGTAGATCGGCGGCGCCAACTTCGCCTCGACGTTCATGTAGTTCTTCGCGTGCATCACGAACATCGTGTCGATCGCGGCCGGCTTGATCAGCGTGACGGACACCGGCAGATGGTCCGACTCCAGCTCGAGCCGCAGCGAATCGGTGAAGCCCTTCACCGCGTGCTTCGATGCGGCGTACGCGCTTTGCAGCGGCACCGGTGCGTCGGACGCCTCGCTGCCCATGTTGATGATCGCGCCGCCGTGGAAATCGCTCTTGCGCCGGAAATGGTCCGACGCGACGAGCGAGCCATGCACGACGCCCCAGTAGTTGGTGTCGAACAGCCGGCGCTGATCCTCGAGCGGCACCGCGGCCGCCGTGCCGAAGATCGACACGCCCGCGTTGTTGACCCACGTGTCGAAGCCGCCATAGGTATCGGCCGCCTTCGCGGCCGCGCGCTGCAGATCCTCGACATTGCCGACGTCACCGGCGACCGCCACCGCGAGGCCGCCATGCTGGCGAATTTCCTCGCACAGCGTGTTCAGCGCGTCCTCGTTGCGCGCGAACAGCACCAGCTTCGCGCCGCGCCGTGCCGCCTTGCGCGCGGTGACGAGGCCGATGCCGCTCGTGGCGCCCGTGATCACGATCGTCTGCTCGCCGACCGGTTTGAGCATGCACTTCATCGGGTGACTCCTTTCACGGGGCCGCGGTTATTTCGGGCGGATGGTCAGCTGGTCGCGCACGTCCTGCACGCCCTCGATCTGTTTGACGACGCTCACCGCCTGGGTGCGCTGCTGTTCGTCCGGCACGCTGCCGGTGAGCATCACGATGCCGTGACGCGTCTTCACGTGAATGTCGCCGGCGGACAGGCCGCTCGTGCCGACCAGTTCGGCCTTGGCCTTGGTCGTGATGGTCGCGTCGCGGATCTTCGCGCCGGTGCTCGAATGCGTCGACGACGACATGGATGACGATGCCGCGCCGTCGTCGCCGGCGGCGAACACGTTCGGCGCGACGGCCGTGCAGGCGACGGCCGCGGCGATCGCGACCGCCATGCCGAGTCGCGTCGCGGGACGACGGCGAAAGCGCGGTGCGCGGGCTTGCAGCGGGAATACCTTCATCGTGACCTCCTTTCGTGGGGCCGGCATGGCCGGCGGGTGTCGGCATGGCGCAAATCGCGTGCCGCGCGGAGTACGCCGCATCCGCGCGCGACACGCCGATCAGACGCCCTTTCATCCAACGCGTTGTAATTTTTTCGGCGCACCGGTGGGGGGTTTCGCCCGCAAAAGCCCGGGCATGCCGATTGCCGAACAGGGACGCAACGGGGCCCGTCGGCGCGGCCTCGATCACCGGAGCAACACCATGCAGAGAATTGCGTTGATCAGTGAACATGCGTCGCCGCTGGGGGTGATCGGCGGCGTGGATGCGGGCGGGCAGAACATCTACGTCGCGAACGTCGCGAAGCAGCTGGCCGAGCGCGGCCTCGACGTCGACGTCTACACGCGTTGCGACAATGCGCACCTGCCCGAAGTCGTGGAGATCGGCTCGCGCATGCGCGTGATCCACGTGCCGGCCGGCCCGCCCGTCGACGTGCCGAAGGAGCGGCTGCTGCCGTACATGGGTGCGTTCGCGGACTACATGATCGCGCGCATGCGGCGCGAACCCGATCCGGTCGACGTGATGCACGCGAACTTCTTCATGTCGGGCGAGGCCGCGCTGCGCGTGAAGAAGCGCCTCGGCATTCCGCTCGTCACGACGTTCCATGCGCTCGGGCGCGTGCGGCGGCTGCATCAGGGCGCGGCCGACGGCTTTCCCGATGAACGCTTCGCGATCGAGGACACGCTCGCGCGCCGCTCCGACCGGTTGATCGCCGAATGCCCGCAGGACGCGCTGGACCTGACCACGCACTACCACGCGAACGCCGCGCGCATCGAGATCGTGCCGTGCGGGTTCGACGCGCGCGAATTCCGGCCGATTCCGCGCGCCGACGCGCGCGCGCGGCTCGGCTGGCCGCAGCACGCGTTCGTCGTGCTGCAGCTCGGGCGGCTGGTGCCGCGCAAGGGGATCGACACCGTGATCGACGCCGTGGCGCGGATGCCGCGCGACCCGCAACGGCCGACCCGGCTCTACATCGTCGGCGGCAGCCAGGCGACGCCCGATCCGGCACGCGATCCGGAGCTCGCGCGGCTCGCCGCGCTGTCGCACGACACCGGTATCGCGGACCGCGTGACCTTCGTCGGCCGGCGCGAGCGCGATGTGCTGCACCTGTACTACAGCGCGGCCGACGTGTTCGTGACGACGCCGTGGTACGAGCCGTTCGGCATCACGCCGGTCGAGGCGATGGCCTGCGCGGCGCCGGTGATCGGCAGCAACGTGGGCGGCATCCGCACCACGGTGGACGACGGCGTCACCGGCTACCTGGTGCCGCCGCGCGATCCGGCCGCGCTCGCCCAGCGGCTCGTGCAGCTGCGCGCGCGGCCCGACCTGTGCGACGCGCTCGGCCGCGCCGGCTACCTGCGCGCGCACCGCTTCTATACGTGGCGCGGCGTGACCGATCGCCTCGTCGACATCTATCGCGACGTCGCGCATGCGCAGCGCGCCGGCACGGCGGCCAGCAGCCGGCGCACCCCCGTCGCCGCCACGCCGGGCGTACTCGCGAACCGCAAGGAGAATGCATGATGAAGGGCTACGATCGCAAACGCGTACTCGTCACCGGCGGCGCCGGCTTCCTCGGTTCGCATCTGTGCGAACGCCTCGTGACGTCCGGGCACGATGTGCTGTGCGTCGACAATTTCTACACGGGGACGAAGGACAACATCGCTCACCTGCTCGACGCGCCGAACTTCGAGCTGATGCGCCACGACGTGACATTTCCGCTGTACGTCGAGGTCGACGAGATCTACAACCTCGCGTGCCCCGCGTCGCCGGTGCATTACCAGCGCGACCCGGTGCAGACGACCAAGACGAGCGTGCACGGCGCCATCAACCTGCTCGGCCTCGCGAAGCGCGTGAAGGCGCGCATCCTGCAAGCGTCGACCAGCGAGGTGTACGGCGACCCCGACGTGCACCCGCAGGACGAGCGCTACTGCGGCCGCGTGAACCCGATCGGCGTGCGCGCGTGCTACGACGAAGGCAAGCGCTGCGCGGAAACCCTGTTCATGGACTATCACCGTCAGTACGGCGTCGACGTGCGGATCGCGCGCATCTTCAATACGTACGGGCCGCGCATGCATCCGGCCGACGGGCGGGTCGTTTCGAACTTCATCACGCAGGCGCTGGCCGGCGAGCCGCTGACCGTCTACGGCGACGGCAGGCAGACGCGCTCGTTCTGCTATGTCGACGACATGGTCGACGCGCTGATCCGTCTGATGAACGAACCCGGCGACGCGTGCGCGCCGGTGAACCTCGGCAGCGACGACGAGATCGCGATGATCGACATCGCGCGCGAGGTCGTGAGGATCGTCGGCGCGACGGTGGCGATCGAGTTCCGCCCGCTGCCGTCCGACGATCCGCGCCAGCGGCGGCCCGATCTCGACGTCGCGCACCGTCGCCTCGGCTGGCGCGCGACGACGCCGCTCGCGACCGGGCTCGCGCATACCGCGCGGTATTTCATCCATCGGCAGGCGGCGCATCACGAGCCGGGCGACCTGGTGCGCAGCACGCAGATCGCGTCGCACATGCTCGCGCAGATCAGCACGCAGAACCGGCCGGCGGCCGCGACATGAGGATGAATGAGCTGACTTGAACCGCCGTTACCGCGCGCGCTGGCGCGATGGCCGATGCGCACCACGCATCAGCCGCCGCGCTGCGTCACGTGCGCGATCTTGTGCGCCAGTTCCCGCACGTCGACCGGCTTGCACAGAAAGCCGTCGAACCCCGCTTCGAGCGCGCGCCGCTCGTCGGCGGGGCCCGCGTGCGCGGTCACGGCCAGCACGCGCAGCTCGCGCGGCGTCGCGCCGTGCGCGCCCCCGTGCCGCAATGCATCGAGCAGCCAGAAGCCGTCGCCGTCGGGCATCGCGAGATCGGACAGCACGACGGTCGGCTGAATATTGGCGACTACCGCGAGCGCTTCGCGGCCCGAGGATGCGATCGCGACGGTCGCGCCGAGCGTCGTCAACGCGGCCGTCAGGCTCGCGCGCGTGGTCGCGTCGTCGTCGACGATCAGGATGCGCTGCGCATCGAGCATCTGCGGATCGCGCCGGCCATCGCCCTGCACGATGCCCCACGCCATCGCGCCCGGCGGCTGCCAGCCGGCCGGCAGCGTCACCGTGAAGGTCGCGCCGCGATTGCGGCCCGCGCTTTCGACGCGCACCTGGCCGCCATGCAACTGGGCGATGTGGCGCACGATCGACAGGCCGAGCCCGAGCCCGCGTCGCGGCGACGCGGGCGAATCGTCCGCGCGGCGGAACATGTCGAATACATGGGGAATGAACGCGGGCGGAATGCCCTGCCCGGTGTCCGCCACGACCAGCACCGCATGCGCGTCGTCGCGCGACAGCGTGACCGTCACCGCGCCGCCGCCGGGCGTGAATTTCAGCGCGTTCGAAACGAGATTCGCGAGCATCTGCCGCAGCCGTTCCGCGTCGCCCGACACCACGCATGCGCTTGCCGCGCACTCGAACTCGAGCACGATGCCGGCCGACGACGCGGCCGTCTGGAAAGCGCCCACCGTATCGGAGAAGAGCCGCACCACGTCGACCGGCATCGGATCGATCCGCAGCTTGCCGGTCGCGAGCGACGACGCGTCGAGGATGTCGCCCACCATGCGCGTCAGCGAACGGGCGCTGCGGTCGATCGCATCGATCGCCTGCAACTGCAGCGCGTCGTCGCGCGTATTGCGCAGCACCTCGATCCAGCCGTAGATCACGTTCAGTGGCGTGCGCAGTTCGTGCGACACCGTCGCGAGCAATTCGTCCTTCAGACGATTCGACGTATCGGCCCGGTCGCGCGCGTCGCGTGCGCCCTGCAGCGAGCGCTGCGCGCGCAGGTCGCGCCGGCGCTGCGCACCCGTCTCGCGCAGCGTCAGCGACAGCGCGACGCAACTGCGCGCGTCGCCGCGCACCGGGCCCGCCGACACCGTTGCGCGAAAGCGCCGGCCGTCGCGGCGCACGCACAGCAATTCGAGCGGGCCGACCGCCTCGCGCATCGTGTCGAACGAATCGGCGAGCGGGTTGCGCCGCAGCCAGCGCATCGCGACCAGCGTTTCGAGCGGACGCCCGCGCGCGTCGGCTTCGTCATAGCCGAAGATCCGCTGCGCGGCCGGGTTCCAGCTGACGATGCGACCCTCGCGGTCGATCCCGACGATCGCGTCCGGCGACGCATCGACCACCGCCCGCTGCAGGCGCGACACCTCCGTCAACGCGCGCTCCGTGCCCGCGTCGCGCAGCAACAGCACCGCGCCGTCGAGGCGGCCGTGCACGTCGACGATCGGCGACGCGGCCTCGACGATCGGTACCCGCGAGCTACCGTCGGCGCCGTGCAGCCAGTGCCGGTCGGACCGCGCATGCACGCCGCCGAGCGCGCGCTCGAGCGGCGTCGGCTGCACGCGCCGGTCGTCGCGATCGAACACGTGCAGCACGTCGCACACGGGACGGCCCGTCGCGTCTTCGAGGCCGCCGCCCGCCAGCGCGGCCGCCGCTGCGTTCACGTAGGTCACCCGGCCTGTCGCGTCGGCCGCGATCACCCCATCCGGCAACGCCTGCAGCACGGCGCCGAGCTGCCGCCGCGCGGCAGCCTCGCGCCGGTATGCAAGATCGTTCGTGAGCCGCGCGCGCCGCAGCCTCGCCGCGATCGCGCACACCAGCACGCCGACCAGCATGAAGATGGCGAGCCGCACGAGGCGGTCGGGCAGCGACCCGGTATACGCGGCCCCATCGGACAGGAACAGCGTCCAGACCAGCAGCCCGCTGAGCACGGTCGCCAGGATCCCGAACATGAACGATGTCGCCCACGCGGCGCCGGCGAGCAGCGGGTAGTAGAGGACCAGCGGCAGGTTCACGCCGCCGAACCGGATCGCCAGCGTTTGCAGCACGGTCGCGATGGCGACGAGCATCACGGCGGTTGCGTAATTTCCGGCCTGCGGCCGTGCAATTTCAATCATCGGACACGCTCCTGCCGGAAGTTCCACGGTACCCGGCAACGGGCGAACCCACGGGCATGCCGCATGCTTGCCCGCATGCTCGCCGGTCGGCTGCGCCCGCTCGGCCGCTTGCATCTGATACCAGGGAGACTTTGAAAAACATGACCGCTCCGACACGCTGGCTCGTCATCTCGCCGCATCTCGACGACGCCGTCTTCAGTTGCGGGCAGTTGCTCGCGCAGGCCCCGGGCTCGGTGGTCGTCACGGTGTTCGCCGGGATTCCCGCGCGCGGGTTGGCCGCGCCGCCGTGGGATCGCCGGGCGGGCTTTCGCACCGCCGACGAAGCGGTGCGCAGCCGCCGCGACGAAGACCGGCGCGCGCTGGGCATGCTCGGCGCGCAACCGGTATGGCTCGACTTCCTCGACGATCAGTACGGCACGCCGGCCGCCTCGACGGCGATCGCCGCGCGCGTGGCCGACACGATCGACGCGCACCCGGGCTTCGGCGTGCTCGCGCCGGCCGGCCTGTTTCACCGCGATCACATCCAGGTGCAGCAGGCGGTGCTGACGCTGCTGCGCGAGAACAGCCGGTCGGCCGATGCGGCGCGCGTATGGCGCTTCTACGAGGATGTGCCGTATCGGCGGATCGACGGGTTGATGGCGAAGCGCGTGAGCGACTGGCGCGAGCACGGCTGGATCGGCCACCCGGTCGGCGCGCCGGCCGGCAACGGCAACGGCAGCGACGGCGCGGCAGCGAAGGCCGTCGCCGTGGACGCGTATGCGAGCCAGATTGCGCTGTTCGAGCCTCATATGCGCGCCGATCTCCGTGAACCCGAAACGTACTGGCGGCTCGAATGCGACAACGTGTCCGCGTAACGCCCGCGCGGGTCGCGCTGCCGCCGCGCGAAGCGCGCGTGACCGCGGTCGTGCTGACCTACCGGCGCGCGGAGGAACTCGCGCGCACGCTCGCACGGCTGTCCGACTTGCCCGACCGGCCCGCGATCGTCGTCGTCGACAATGGCGCGGACGACGATACGGCCGCGCTCGTGCGCAACCGCTTCCCGCACGTGGCGCTGGTGCATGCGCCGGCCAATCTCGGCGCGGCGGGGCGCAATCTCGGCGTGGCCGTCGCGCGCACGCGCCACGTCGCGTTCTGCGACGACGACACGTGGTGGGCGCCCGGCTCGCTCGCCGAAGCCGCGAACCTGCTCGATGCGTATCCGCACGTCGCGGCCGTCACCGCGCGCGTGCTGGTCGGCCCGGAACAGCGCGAAGACCCGACCTGCCGGCTGATGGCCGACAGCCCGCTCGAGGCGAGCGTCGCACTGCCGGGCCGCCCGATCCTCGGGTTGCTGGCCGGCGCGACGGCCTTCCGGCGCGACACGTTCGTGAAGGCGGGCGGCTATCATCCGCGCTACTTTCTCGGCGGCGAGGAGGCGCTGCTCGCGCTCGACCTGTATCGCGCGGGCGCGTGGCTCGTGTATGCACCGCACCTGACGGTTCATCATTACCCTTCGACGCAGCGCGACGTGCACACGCGCGCGAGCGTGTCGACGCGCAACGCGGTGTGGACCGCGTGGCTCCGATGGCCGGCCGGCGCGGCGCTCGCGCATACGCTGCGCATGCTGCCGCGCCTGTGGCGTGAACGCGGCGTCACGCATGCGCTCGCCGGGTTGCCGTGGATCCTGCGCGAGCGGCATGCGATTCCGCCGGAGGTCGAACGCATGCGCCGCCGCGTGGACGACGCCGAGCGTCGCCGCTCGCGTGCGCGTGCATGACCACGGCGCCAGGCACATCAGGAGTCCGGCTTTTCCGTTTCGTCTTCCAATTGGGCGAGCCGGTTGTAGATCGTTTTCAGGCTGACGTCGAGCACCTCGGCGGCCTGCGCCTTCACGCCGCCGCATTGCGCGATCGTGCCGAGGATCAGCTTGCGGTCGACCTCCTCGAGCGGCGTGCCAAACGGCACCGTGACGCGATCCTCGTGCGATTCGACCATGCTCGACAACTCGTCCATGATCGGCGGCGGCAGCGTGTCGATCACGTCGGCGTCGCTGAAGATGCTCGCGCGCTGCACGAAGTTGCGCAGCTCGCGCACGTTGCCGGGCCATGCGTAGGTCTTCAGTGCTTCGCGCGCGGCCGGCGCGAAGCGCAGGTCGCGGCCGCTTTCCTCGTTGTAGCGCTGCAGGAACGCGTCGGCGAGCATCGGGATGTCGTCGCCGCGCTCCCTGAGCGACGGCAGCGGGATCGGAAACACGTTGATCCGGTGAAATAGATCGGGCCGCAGCTTGCCGTCCGCCATCGCGGCTTCCGGATCGCGGTTGGTCGCGGCGACGATGCGCACGTCGACGTCGATCTCGCGTGTGGAGCCGAGCCGCGTGAGCCGCCCCGTTTCGAGCACGCGCAGCAGCTTGACCTGCGATTCGACGGGCATCTCGGTGATTTCGTCGAGGAACAGCGTGCCGCCGTCCGCGCGCTCGAAGAAGCCCTTGTGCTGCCGCTCCGCGCCGGTGAAGCTGCCGCGGTCGTGGCCGAACATCTCGCTTTCGACGAGGTTCGCGGCGATCGCGCCGCAGTTCACCGCGAGAAACGGGCCGCGGCGGCGCAGGCTCAGGTCGTGCACGGTTTGCGCGGCGAGCTCCTTGCCGGTGCCCGATTCGCCGGTGAGCAGCACCGACGCTTCGGTGCGTGCGACTCGGCCGATCGCGTCGTACACGGCCTGCATCGCGGGCGAGCTGCCGAGCATCCGGCCGAAGCGGCCGAGGCGCTGCAGTTCGGAGCGCAGCTCGGCGATTTCCTCATGCAGCGCGGTGGTGCGCGGCACGCGCGCGAAGATGCTGTTCAGCCGCTGCATGTTGAGCGGCTTCACCAGGTAGTCGGTCGCCCCGCGCCGCAATGCATCGATCGCGGTTTCGAGGCTCGCGTGACCGGTGGTCAGCACCATTTCGCAATGCCCGCGTTTGGGCAATGCGTCGAACAGATCCATCCCGTTGCCGTCCGGCAGTACGAGGTCGCACAGCACGAGATCGGGGGTATGTGTCGAGACGAGCGTGCGCGCTTCTTCGAGCGTCGCGGCGGTGTCGCACGCAAGCTGCTGCGCCTGCGCAAGTGCCGCGAGCATCGCGCGCGTATCGGCGTCGTCTTCGACAATCAGGACATAAGGCATCGAAGCTCCTTGTGATGCGGTCGGCGCGAGCATCGGCCGAAACCGCGGCGGGCATGCGATGCGGGGTACGACGCCGGGCATCCGGCAAAGGCAATACGATCGCACCGCATACGAACAAGCAGACAAGTTGTCCTGCCATGACAAACGACTGTTTAGCAGTATAGAAGAGGCGTGTCGCGCATTCGCCGCTCATCGAATAAATCTATCCGCCCGCGACGATCGCATTGCCAGATTCAATCTGGGGCCGCACGTATAAGCGGTATGCTTTCTACGTGAAAAACGGCGCCTGTCACGTCATTTTTTCACCTCGTCCCGACGGCTTCGGTCAAAACTTCCCAATGCGATAACAACTCATGTCGAAATCCGACGATGACGGCACGCGGCTGTTCGGCCGTTCGCGAACAATCCAGGACTTGCTGCTGAAAATTTCTCGCGTGGCGGCAACGCGCGTGAGTGTGCTCGTGGTCGGCGAAAGCGGTGCCGGCAAGGACATCGTCGCGCGGCTCATCCACGACATGAGCCCGCGCCGACGCGGGCCGTTCGTGCCCGTCAACTGCGGTGCGATTCCGAAAGACATCGCGGAGTCCCACTTGTTCGGACATGAAAAGGGCAGCTTCACCGGCGCCGTTGCACAACATGTGGGCATGTTCGAAGCCGCGCGCGGCGGCACGCTGTTTCTCGACGAAATCGCGGAAATGCCCGCGGAACTGCAGGTGAAACTGCTGCGCACGCTCGAATCGAACACGATCGTGCGGGTCGGCGGCCACGAAGCGATTCCGCTCGACGTGCGGATCGTCGCGGCCACCCATCACGATCCGGTCGAGGCCGTGCGCAGCGGCCGGCTGCGCGAGGACCTGTTCTACCGGATCGCGACGATCGCGCTGCACGTGCCCGCGCTGCGGCAGCGCGAGGACGACGTCGGCGACATCGCGCTGCAGATCGTCGAGCGGCTGAACGCGCGGCACCGCACGCGCAAGCGCCTGTCGATGCAGGCGATGAAGGCGCTGCGCGCGTACACGTGGCCCGGCAACGTGCGCGAGTTGCGCAACGCGCTGGAGCGTGCGTTCATCCTCGCGGACGACCAGATCGAACTGCAACTGCCGCGCCGCCTGCCGCCGCGCGAGGAAGTGCGTCACAACGCGATGACGCTGCATATCGGCACGACGCTCGCGCATACGCAGCAACGCTTCATCGTCGCGTCGCTGCGCCATTTCAACGGCGACAAGCCGCGCACCGCGAAGGCGCTCGGCATCAGCCTGAAGACGCTCTACAACCGCCTCGCGCTGCTGCCCGAACACGAGCGCAACGCGACGAGCGGCGCCAGCGGCACCGGCAGCGCCAGCAGCGCCGTGAGCGCGGCCACGCCGGCGAGCCCGCCAAACGCGTGAGCGCGCCCGCTCCGACGGTTGGGTCGATCCGGGCCCGTTCACGCCAGGGCGGGTTCGCGCCCTAGGCCGCGACGTCGCACAACGCGTCGTCCCAGTCGCGCGCGAAGCGCTCGATGCCGAACCGCTCGCACGCGTCGCGCTTCGCCGCCGCGCCCCACTCGCGCGCGAGTTCCGGATCGCGGATCAGCATGCGCATCGCGTCGATCAGCACGTCGGGCCGCGTATCGGCGACGCCGTTGTGACCGCTCCTCACGAGCTGCGCCATTTCGGTCGTCGCGAGCGCGACGATCGGCAGCCCGATCATCATCGCCTCGATCACCGCGAGCCCGAGGCTCGTGTAGCGGATCGGATTGAAGAAGAACCGGTAGTGCGACAGGAACTGCGGCAGCGCCGGGTTCGGCACTTCGCCGATGCCGCCGAGGTCGGCCGAGCCCATCCCGATCAGATCGAGCGGCACGCTGTGCCGCACGACCTCGAACAGGTCCGCGCCGAGACGCCGCCCGCGCCGCGCGAGGTTGTTCACGACCGTCACGCCCTTCGGCAGCGTGCCGCGATACTCGATACCGTCGGGCAGCAGCACGCCATGCTCGATCACGCGTGTCGGCGTGACGCCGTTGTCCCACATCAGCGCGTTGAATGGCGTGACGTGCACCAGCAACACGTTCGGGTCCTGCACCGGATGCAGCGTGTCGGTCGGATGCTCGCGCGGCGGATCGTGCTCGACGAACAGCGCGGGCAACGCACGCTGCGCGTCGCTCAGCAATTGCATCCGGTCTTGCTCGTAGTGGCGGTGATGCTGGTACAGCACGCAGTCGAACTCGGTGTCGCGCACGCATTCGACGCTCACCTCGTGCACGTTGTCGCCCCACGGCAGATGTCCGACCCGACCCGCATAGCCGGGCGGATGCCGCGGCTTCGTCACGAGGTAGAAATCGTGCGGCGCCTGCGACAGGTAATACAGATAGTTGCCATGCACGTGCCAGGTAAGCACGCGCAACCGCTTACGTGACATGACGTCTCTCCTCCGCGAGCAGTTCGCCCGCGCGTTCCATCACGTCGTCGACGCTGATCGCGCTCGCGCATTCGTGCCCGTACGGGCAGGTGTCGAACATGCACGGCCGGCACGCCGGGTAGTTCGCGATCACGCGATGACGTTCGGCATCGAGCGGCGCCCAGCGCGCCGTATCGCTGCCGCAGGCGACGACGATGCTCGGCGTGCCGAGCGCCGCCGCCACATGCGACACGCCCGTGTCGTTGCACAGCAGCAGCCGTGCGCGACCGATCAGCGCGGCCAGCGCGCCGAGCGGCGTGCGCCCGCACAGGTTCACGCACGGCCGCGCGAGCTGCTCGGCGAATGCGGCGGCCAGCGCGATTTCCGCGCGCGTGCCGGTCAGCACGATCTGCCAGCCGTCGGCCGCGAGCTGCCGCGCGGCGCTCGCGAAACGCTCGACCGGCCAGCGCCGCGACGCCATCCGCGCGCCCGGATGGACGATCACGTAGCGGCCCGGATCGAGCGCGTGCTCTTCGCACAGCACATGCCACAGCGCGTAGTCGAGGCCGCCGAGCGGGAATTCGAGGTAGTCGCCCCAGTCCGGATAGCCGAGCGTGCGCGTGAGCGACAGGCAGTGCGTGACCTCGGGTTCGCCGTCCCGCCAGGGGACCTGACAGTCGAGCGCGGTCGTGCCGCCGGCGGGCGGCACGAAACCGGCGGTGCGCGTCGCGCCGAGCGACGCGACGATCGCGTTGGTCTGCACGCCGCTGCCGTGCAGCTGGATCGCGAGATCGAAGTCGCGCGCACGGCATTCCGCGACGAACGCCTCGCGCGCGGCCGGCTCGGGTTCCGGCTGCTCGCCGAGGCCCGGCGCGCCGGGAAACGCGATGAAGTTGTCGATGTAGTCGGAGAAGCGCGACGCGAATTCGCGCGCCCACGGCAGCCCGATCAGCGTGATGCGCGCATCCGGTTCGCCGCGCCGCAGCGCGCGCAGCGCCGGCACCGCGCACAGCATGTCGCCGAGCTGCAGCGCGCGGAATACCGCGATGCGGCTCGGACCGGACGATGAAGCGGAATCGAACGTCATAGGAAAAACACCCGGAAGTGAAGCGCGCCGCGCATGCGCCAGTACAGCGACACGGGCGGAATCGCGATCGACGTGACGACCATCTCGGCGACATGCGACGGCGTGAGCCGCGTGCCGTGCAACCGCTTCGCGCAGAACGCGGCGGTGATCGCGGCCCAGGCGAGCGCGCACACGATGCCCGCCGTGCGCCAGCCGGCCGCGAAACAAGCGATCGCGCCGAGCGCGAACAGCACGGCCGCGTAGTAATTCCACGGCGGCATCGGCCGGATATGACGCCGATAGGTCGCGCGATGCTTCTTGTACAGCAGCGCGTCGAAATACACCTTCGACTGCTGGCCGATGCTCGCGCCCCAGCGCGCGGGGCGCACCGGATGCACGATCCGCGCGGCGTCGACCTCGACGATCGGCCCCGCATGCTCGCGCAGCGCGAACATCAGGTCGGCATCCTCGCGCCACGCGCGCGTGAAGCGTTCGTCGAAACCGCCGACGCGTTCGAGCGCCGCGCGCCGCACGAAGCAGTTCGCGGTCGCGAACTCCGCATGCGCGAGGCCGGCGGCGTCGCGTTCGTAGTCGGTCGGGCGCGGCCGCAGCGGCACGTCGATGCGCCCGGCGGCCGCCGCCGCCGACGGCGCGGCCTGCAGCGCGGCCGCGCCGTGGCGCAGCCAGGTCGGATCGGGAATCGTGTCGTCGTCGGTGAACGCGATCAGCGCGCCGCGCGCGCTGCGCCAGCCGACGTTGCGCGCGCCGGCCGGGCCTTGGGTGTCGGGCGCGGTCATGTAGCGGATCATCGGCACGTCGGCCACCCGTGCACGGCATGCGTCGACGGTAGGTCGTGCGCTGCCGGCCGGGTCGTCGTCGACGACGACGATCTCGTAGGTGGTCGGATCGAACACCTGCGCGCACAGCGCGTCGAGGCAGCGCTCGAGCAGATCGGGCCGCCGATAGGTCGGCACGACGACCGACACGACCGGCGGCAGTTGCGTGGCGCGCATGTTCATCTCGGCTTCTCCAGCAGGAACGAACCGATCACGAGCGCGTCGAGCGGCGAGGTCCAGAAGCATTCGATCGCGTCGCGCGGCGAACAGACGATCGGCTCGCCGCGCGTGTTGAACGACGTGTTGACGAGCACCGGCACGCCGGTAAGCGCGTCGAACTCGGACAACAGCGCATGCAGCAGCGGATGCTGCGCTTCGTCGACGGTCTGCACGCGCGCGGTGCCGTCGATGTGGCGCACCGCCGGAATCTTCGCTTCCGCCCCGGGCGCGACGTCGTACACGAACAGCATGAACGGCGCGCGCAGCGGCGTGCGCCGGCCGCCATTGAACCAGTGATGCGCATGGCTTTCGAGCACGACCGGCGCGACCGGCCGGAAGTCCTCGCGATCCTTGATCCGGTTCAGCTTGTGCTGCATGTCCGGATCGATTGGCGACGCGAGAATCGAGCGGGCGCCGAGCGCGCGCGGCCCGAACTCCATGCGGCCCTGGAACCAGCCGATCACGCGGTTCGCCGCGAGCAGCGCGGCCGTCTGCGCGGCGACGTCGGCAAGCCGCCGGTACGGCAACTGCGCCTCCTTCAGGAACGCCTCGATCGCGTCGTCGCTGTACGACGGTCCGAGATACGCATGGTCCATCCGCCATTCGCCGCGCATCCCGCGCATCCGGAAGTCGGTCCACAACGCGGCGCCGAGCGCGGTGCCCGCGTCGCCGGCGGCCGGCTGCACCCACACGTCGTCGAACGGCCCGCGATCGCGGATCTTCGCGTTCATCACGCAGTTCAGCGCGACGCCGCCCGCCATCGCGAGCTGCTGCTCGCCGCTCTCGGCGGCAAGCCAGTCGACCGCCTGCAACACCGTTTCCTCGAGCACCACCTGCAGCGCATGCGCGATGTCGCAGTGATGCGGCTCGATCGGGCCGCCGCGCTCGCGCGGCGCGCCGAACCGCGCGGCGAGATCGGCTTCGACGACCTCGTAGCGGCCTTCGCCGTTGTAGCTCACCAGCTTGCGCATCTCGTCGGCGAGCACCGGCTTGCCGTACGACGCGAGCGCCATCACCTTGTACTCGTCGGACGAATGCAGGAAGCCGAGGTAGCGCGTCACGTGCTCGTACAGCAGGCCGAGCGAATGCGGCAGGTTGACCTGGCCGAGCCGCCGGTAAGCCTGGCCGTCGAACACGCCGTAGCTCGTCGTCGCGCGTTCGCCGCGCCCGTCGAGCGTCATCACCGCGCAGTGGTCGTACGGCGCCGCGAGAAACGCGCTGGCCTCGTGCGCGAGATGGTGCTCGATGAAGTGCCAGCGGAACGGCCCGTCGTGCGCGACGCCGCGAAAGCGCCGCTGCAGGTGATGCGGCGCGCCGCCCGCGAGCTGGCGCGGCGCGTTCACGATCGACGACAGGAACAGCGGATGCCATGGCGATGCGCCGTCGGCACGCGGCGTGTGCGCGGACGGCGCCAGCGGCAACGTGAGCTCGGGCGTGTTGCCGTGCCGATCGAGTTCCAGCCACGGATCGTACGAATACGCGACATGGTCGACCTCGGCCAGCGTGATGTCGGCTTCCGCGAGACAGTAGTCGATCGCGTGATACGGCAGCTCCCAGGTCGAGAACGGCACCGGCCGCTTCGCGTGCTTCACGTGCGTGAAGCGTTCCTCTTCGGCCGCGGCGAGCACGACGCCGTCGCGCACGAGGCACGCGGCGCTGTCGTGGAACGCGGCGTTGATGCCGAGCGTGTAAGTGGATTCGGGCATGCGTCAGCTCCTGGTGATGACGTGCGCGAAGGGAATCACGTTCGATGCGTTCGCGGCGACCGGCTCGACGCCGCGTACGGCGGCGCGCGCGGCCGCGCGTTGCGCATGGCGCTCGCTGCCGCGCAGCAGCGCGTGCGTCGCCGCGACGACGTCGTCGACGCTCACGCCGAGCAGGCACGGATGCCCCGGCTGGTTGCATACGCTGCGATAGCAGTTGCGACACGGCACATCGACGTTCAACGCGCGATGCGGCACACGCCACGGCGTGTGCTGTGGGTTGGTCAGTGCGTACAGGTCGACGACCGGCGTGCCGAGCGCGGCCGCGAGATGCACGGGGCCGCTGTTGTTCGACAGCAGCAGGTCGGCCGTCTCGATCAGCGCGCCGAGTTCGCCGAGCGGCAGCGCACCGGCGAGCGGCACCGCGCGCGGCCCCGCGCGTCCGCACACCGCGTCGACGAGCGGCCGCTCGTCGGCGCTGCCGGTCACCGCGATCCCGTCGAACAGCGGCGCGAGCCGCGCGGCCACGGCGCCGAAGCGTTCGGCCGGCCAGCGCCGCGACGCCGCGCTCGCGCCCGGATGCACGACGAGCCAGCGCGCGCGCGCCGAGCCCGGCCGGCGCGGCCCGCCGATCCGCTCCAGCGCGGCACGCAGCCGTGCGTGCAGCGCATGGCGCGCCGCATCGCCGGGCTCGAACGCCATCCGCCAGTCGGACGTCTTCGCGCCGATCGAGCGCACCAGCGCGAGCTGGCGCGCGACCTCGTGGCGCACGAACGATTCCGGCTCGGGTTCCGGCACGCGGTCGGTCAATAGTTCATAGGGATTCTCGCGACAATGCGCGAGCCGCAGCGGGATGCCCGCGAGCCAGCACATCATCGCGGCCGGCAGCGGGCTCTGGCTGTACACCGTGAAGATCACGGCCGCGTCGAAGCGGCCGGCCAGCAGCCGGTCGATCATGTCGAGATCGACGACCGGATCGCCGCGCGCCGCCGGATGCTTGACCCACGGCGCGTCATACGTCCACACGTCGTCGACCATCGGCAGATGCTTCTCGAGCGCGGCGCCGGTGCGCGAGGTCAGCAGCGTGAGCCGGCGGCCGTGCCCGCTCTCCTTGAGCGCACGCAGCGCGGGCGTCGTCATCAGTACGTCGCCGAGGCTGTCGAGCCGCACGCACAGGATCCGGCGTGCACGATCCCACGCCGCGCTCATCGCCGCCCCCACGAGCCGTGGCGGCGCACGGCCTCGCGCACGACGATGTCGGCGGCGAGGTCGAGACGGGTGACCACGTGGAGCGGCGTGCGCCGGGCATCGATCCGCCATTCGGTCTCGTTGCCGCAGTCGACGAGGATCGTGCCGCAGCGTGCGGCGCGGCCGGCCTCGACGTCATCGAGGATGTCGCCGATCATCCAGCTCCATTCGGCGACGGCGCCGAGCGTGGCGAGCGCGCGGCGCACCATGCCGGGGCGCGGCTTGCGGCAGATGCAGTCGCAGGTATAGCGCGGCACGCTGCCGGCCGGGTGATGCGGGCAGTAAAAAAAGTCCGCCAGCACCGCGCCGTTCGCTTCAAATAGTTCGGCGAGACGCTGGCGGACCGCGCCAAGCTCCTGTTCGGTAAAGCGGCCGAGCGCGACGCCCGGCTGGTTCGACACGACCGCGATCGGCATGCCCGTCTCGCCGAGCGTGCGCAGCGCGCGCGCCGCTCCCGGCGCGAGTTGCATCCGCGCGGGATCGACGTTGTACGGCACGTTCTCGAGCAGCGTGCCGTCCTTGTCGAGCAGCACGGCGCCGGGCAGCCGCCGTTGGTGCTTCAGGGCCATGACGTCTCCTTCATCGGCAGCACCATCAGCTCCGGCACGACGGTGCCCGGCGGCTGCGTCAGCACGAAACGCACGGCCGCCGCGACGTGCTCCGGCGGCTGCAGCGTGTCCTCGTCGATGTCGGGGAAGCGGTCGAGCAGGAACGGCGTGCGCATCCCGCCCGCGACGATCGCCGACACGCTCACGCCGGCCGGCCGCAACTCCGCATGCAGCGCATGCGACAGCCCGAGCAGCCCCCACTTCGTCGCGTGATACGCGGACGCATTCGGCCACGCGCGCTTGGACGCCGTCGACGCGATGTTGACGATATGGCCGCTGCCGCGCGCCTTCATCATCGGCACGGCCGCGTGGCACATCAGGTACGGGCCGAACAGGTTCGTCATCAGCACCTGCTGCCAGGCTGCCACGCTGACGTCGTCGATCGGCGCGGTCACGTCGATCGCCGCGTTGTTGACGATCACGTCGAGATCGCCGAGCGCCTCGCGCGCGTCGTGCACCACCTGCAGCACCGACGCTTCGTCGCGCACGTCGAGCGGCCGGCCGACCGCCTGGCCGCCATGCCGCTCGAGTCGTTGCGCGACGGCCGCCGCGCGGTCGCCGTCGAGATCGGCGACGATCACGTGCGCGCCGTGTTGCGCCAGCTCCTCGCAGATGGCCTCGCCGAGGCCGCGGCCGCCGCCCGTGACGAGCGCGGTGCGGCCGGCGAGCGATTGGCGGGCGGGATCGTGAGTCGCGTTCACATGCACCTCCTGTATGCGTCCGAAGAATCGTCAGAATCGTGGCCGTGACACTTGTCGCGACAAGCGTCGGTACAGGGGTACAGCGAGAAGCATGCCCGTCTGCGCGCGCCCGCGCCGTGTCGGGGGGCGGCGCGCGGTCGCTGGCTTTTTTATAACGGGCTGTAAAAACGGGCCCGTGCGTTCCAGCGCGTGTTCACGCCCTGGCTCAGATCGCGAGCGCGTCCGGCGTCGCCTGCGCGCGGTGCTTCGCGAGCGCGCGCAGGCAGTGCGCGATGCAGCCCGCGAACGCCTCGTCGAACCACGGTTGCGCGCCCGACACGCCGACCACGATCCCGTGCTGCGCGACACCGCCCCACAGGTTCGTGTCGCCCGCGCGCAGCCGGTACGGCTCCAGCGCCTGCACGACGTGGCCGTCGCGGCCGGTTTCCCACGACAGCCGCGCCTTAGCGCGTGCATAGGCGCGATAGTCGGCATCCCAGTCCTTCGGGTCGGGCAGCGAGAACTCGTAAAGAATGGCGTCCTCGAACGCGGCATCGCGCGGCCCGAGCGCCGGATCCATGATCACGATGTGCAGACAGCCGCTGTCGCCGACGAAGTCGCTCTGCAACGCGGCCGACAGCGTCGGCAGCAGCAGCTCGACGGCGGCGACCGCGGCCTGGCGATCGGCGAACGCGCTACCGCCGCGACGCTGGGTCAGGGTTTCGGGGGACGTCGGATTCAGAAGGTTCGGCATGGAGTTCTCCGGAGGAAAACGCGAGCGCGCGCAGCGCCGCGATCAGGTCGTCCGCCGCGGCGGGCTTGGTCAGGTACGCATGGAAACCCGCTTCGACCGCGCGTGTGCGGTCGCGTTCGCGCGCATGGCCGGACAACGCGAGCGCCTCGAGCGGCGCGCGACCTTCGCGCGCGCGTTCGGCATCGAGCTGGCGGACCCGGCGCATCACCGTGTAGCCGTCTTCCTCGTCGTCGCCGAGATCGATGTCGCAGACGAGCAGCGCCGGCCAGTCCGCGCGGCGCGTGCGCCACAGGTCGTCGAGCAGCTCCTGCCCGGACGCGAACGCGTGCACCTCCGCACCGGCAACCTTCAGCAGCGCGGTGAGCGCCTCGCGCGCCTCGTCATGGTCGTCGACGCATGCGATGCGCACGCCGTCGAGCGATTTCGTCGGCACGGTCGTGCCGGCGCCCGGGCCGGCGCCAGCCGGCTGTACCGATGCCGGCGCCACCGCGCACATCGGTAGCGACAGGTGCAACGTCACGCCGTGGTCGTCGCGCTCGCGCACGACGTAGCCGCCGGCATCCTCGATCGTGTCCTGCAGCCGTTCGAGATCGAGCAGCGACAACTCCGGCGCCTCCACGCCCGCGCACGTGATCGTGATGCGCGCTTCCGGGTCGTGGCGCGCTGTGCGCACCTCGACCTGGCCGCCGCCGCTCGCGTCGATCCCGGCGCGGCACAGCTCCCACACGAAGCGGCGCAGCGCGGCCGGATCGGCCTCCACGACGAGATCCTCGTTCGACAGGTCGCGAAATACCGGCACGCCGCGCCGTGCGGCCGCCTCCGACAGCGAGTCGAGCACGTGCGCCACGAGCGGATTGATCCGCACCGGCTGCCGCGCGAATTTCGCTTCGGTGCGCTCGAGCTCGCGCTGCTTCGCCTGCAGCGACCACATCTGCGCATACACGCCGTCGCTCGCCAGCAGTTCGTCGTGCGTGCCCTGCTCGACGAGCCGGCCGTGCTCCATCACGAGAATCCGGTCGGCATCGACGATCGTCGACAGCCGGTGCGCGATGATGAGGCTCGTGCGGTGCCGCGCGACGCGCATCAGTTCCTGCTGGATCGCGCGCTCCGAGCGCGTGTCGAGCGCCGACGTCGCCTCGTCGAACACGATGATCGGCGGCGCCTTCAGCAGCGCGCGCGCGATCGCGACGCGCTGCCGCTCGCCGCCCGACAGCCGCACGCCGCGCTCGCCGACCCGCGTGTCGTACGCATCGGGCAGCCGCTCGATGAACGTGTCGAGCTGCGCGCCGCGCGCGGCCGCGATCACGTCGCCGCGCGTCGCGTCGCGCTTGCCGTACGCGATGTTGTAGGCCAGCGTGTCGTTGAAGAGGATCGTGTCCTGCGGAACGATGCCGAGCGCATCGCGCAGGCTGCGCTCGGTCACGAGACGCAGGTCCTGGCCGTCGATCCGGATCGTGCCGGCATCGGGCTGGTACAGCCGGAACAGCAGCCGCGCGAGCGTCGACTTCCCCGAGCCGCTGCCGCCGACCACCGCGACCGACTGGCCGGGCTCGACGCGAAACGACACGTCCCACAGGATCTGCCGGCTCGGCTCGTAGCCGAAGTCGACATGCTCGAACTCGATCGCGCCGCCGCGCACCGCGAGCGCCTGCGCACCCGGCGCGTCGCCGTCCTCGCCCGGCTGGCCGCGCGCATCGAGCAGCCCGAACAGCCGCTCGATGTTGGTCATCGCGTCGTTCGCCTCACGGAACACGAAGCCGAGCGCGTTCAGCGGCAGGCTGATCTGGATGATGTACGCGTTGATCAGCACCAGGTCGCCGACCGTCATCGTGCCGCGCGCGACATACTGGCCGGCGAGCAGCATCACCGCCGCGATGCCCGCGCCGATGCACGCGCTCTGCCCGATGTGCAGCGTCGACAGCGCATACTGATTCTCGACGCCGGCCTCGCGCCAGTCGTCGAGCACGCGTTCGAGCCGGCTGCGCTCGACGTCCTCCCGAGCGAAGTACTTGACGGTGTCGACGTTCAGCAGGCTGTCGACCACGCGCGAGTTCGATTCGGCCTCGAGTGCGTTCACGCGGCGCTGGTAACGCATCCTCCGGCGGGTGAACACGGTCGTATACGCCGCGTAGACGGCGAACGTGACGAGGATGATCGCGGTGAAGCCGCCGCCGTACTTGCTGATCACGATCACCAGCACCGAGCCGATCTCGATCGCGGTCGGCACGACCGTAAACACCGCGACGCCGAGCAGGTAGCCGATGCCGGCCGTGCCTTTCTCGAGATCGCGCACGACCATGCCGGTCTCGCGCTGCGAATGAAAGCGTGCGCCGAGCCGGTGCAGGTGGCCGAACGTGCGGACGGTAAACGATGCGACCGTGTGCTGCGTGACCTGCACGAAGGTCATGTCGCGCACTTCGTTCAGCGCGTTCGCCGCGAAGCGCACGACCGCATACGCGAACAGCAGCAGCACCGGCAGCGCGATCGGCTGGCCGGCCGCGCGGCCGAACCCGTCGACGATGTCCTTCAGCAGCAGCGGCACCGATACGGCCGCCGCCTTCGCGCACAGCAGCAGCACGATCGCGGCGAACACGCGCGCGCGATAATGCCGGATCGCGCGCCACAGCTCGAGCGCGATGCGCATGCGCAGGCCGCGTGCGTCGCGGTCGCGGCTGTCGCGGGCATCGCCGCGGCGGTCATCGCGCGCGCCGGTGCCGCGTGGGTCGCGGCCGTCGCGCGCCGGCTCGTCGGTGCCGGCCGTCATGCGCGCGATGCCTGGGTCCGTGGTCGAGTCATTCCGCGCATCGGCCGTCAATGGTGCGATTCGCGGTCGCGACCGGTGCCGCTGCCCGGTTCGGGGTCGCGCGCGGCGGGCTGCGTCGGCGTGACGGTGCGTTGGGACGGATGCAGCACCGTGCCCGGTTCGTGTTCGTCGTCGTCGCGGCGCACCCGCACGCGGTTCTCGACGTCGCGCACGCACATGCAGCCATCGGCGATGTCCTCGATGTCGTGCTTCATCCAGCGCGACGGCACGGTGCCGTCCAGTTCGACGCGGCCTTCGCGCACCTGCACGGTGACGTCGCTCACGTCGATGTCGAGCGCATGCGCAAGCCGCTCGCAGACGTCCTCGCGAATGCGCTCGTCCGAGCGCGTATAGCCTTTCGGGCCACGGCGCTGGCGCATGGCCTCGCGTTGCGCATCGGTACGGCGGGGATCGCGCGGATCGTGGTCGCGCTCGCCGCCGTACCAGCCCATCCGGTGCTGCTCGCGAAACCCCGGCTGATCGCCGCTATACCGACCTTCGCGGCCTTCGCGGCCCTCGCCGCCTTCCGCGCGACGACCGCGATTGCCGTAGCCGCGCTCGGCTTCCCACTCCGGTTCGCGCGAACCGCCCGGCGCGTCGCGCCAGTCGGCGCCGACCTCTCCAGGACCCCGCTCGGCCGACGTGCGCGCCGAGCGTTCGCTCCATTCGCTGCCCCAGTCTTCCGGGCCGACGGTCTCACTCGCGAAGCGCCGGTACGCGGATTCATAGTCGGCATCGTGCCGCCGGGATTCACCGCCGCGAAAGTCGCGCTCGTCGCGCTCGCCGCCCCGGTACATGCGTTCGCCGCGTTCCTGCCAGTCGGGCGGCCCGCTGCGTTCGGCCTGCCGTCCGAGATATCGTCGTTGCATCGTGTCCTCCTTGCGCGCCCCAGTGCCGCGCACGGCTCCATGCCGCATCGCGGCGCGCGTCGTTCGGTCGGTTGCAAATCGCATGCCGCGTTGGTGGCGGGCCCCACACCGCCAAGCGGGCGGGCGGCTCGTCGATTTGCGCCGTCGCCCGCTTCTTCGGTTTCGTGGGGAATCTGCTGTCGAGCGTCAGTCGCCGGTGCCGGCGGCCGCCCCAATCTGCAACGCGATTGCAGTTTTTGCGCGGAACGGCGCCGCATCGGGTCCCTATGCGCCGCCCGTGCCCGGGTCTGTCGGCTCATCCGGATCGTCGAGCCGTTCCGTGCGGTCCGGCTCGATATCCGCGGCGTCCTCCAGCCCCGCATCGCCGTCCGCGGACGCGCGCTCGCCGGTGCCCGCGCGGTCCGTATCGCTGTCGAGCGCCGCGTCGCCGCGCTCCAGCGCGTGCTCGTCGAGCGGCGAATCAATGTCGAACGGATGGCGCCGCGCGCCGGCAGTGTCGCTGCCGCTGTCGGACGAGTCGCTCGGGCCCAGCGCGCGGCCGTCGCGGCCGCGCGTCGCGTTCTCGTCGTCCGGGCCGGTCGGTTCGTTGTCGGGATTCAATGTACTGTTCATGTCGATGTCCTCGTGTTCCGCGCGGCCGCAGGGCCGCCTGCATGCCCGATGTGTCCGGGTAGCGCCGGTCGGACCACGACGCAATCGGCATGCCGCGTCCGCGGCGATCGACCTCCCGCAGCCCGATCGCCCGCGTCATCCGACACGCGGCATGCACAATGCGCACCCATTGATCAGGTGAATCGGGTTCCCGTATGCTTTCGAGCGACTCAATCCGGTTCGAATCGCCGCCGGGAGGCCCGCGGCGGCCGGGCGGCCTGAGGCCACACTCATTTGACTTCCGTTCGATGAACAAAGACGACGCCATTTCCGAATTGCCTCCGCCGCTCGGCCCCGCCGATGCACGCGATCTGCTGCATCGCTTCGCCGAGTTCCGCTTCGAAACCGTCGTGGGGGCGATCACCGACTACGCGGTGTTCATGCTCGATCCGCAAGGCAACGTCGCGACCTGGAACGCGGGCGCGGAGCGGATCAAGGGCTATCGCACCACCGAGATCATCGGCCACCATTTCTCGCGCTTCTATCCGACCGAGGCGATCGCCGCGAGCCGGCCCGCGTTCGGGCTCCACGAAGCGACCGTGCATGGCCGTTTCGAGGACGAAGGCTGGCGCGTGCGCAAGGACGGTTCGCTGTTCTGGGCGAGCGTGACGATCACGGCCGTTCGCGATCATGCAGGCCAGCTGGCCGGCTTCATCAAGATCACGCGCGACATGACCGAGCGCAAGCGGCTCGCCGAACTGGAAATGTCGACGCACCGGCTCAGCGTATTCATCGCGATGCTCGCGCACGAACTGCGCAACCATCTCGCGCCGCTGCGCCACTCCGTCAGCGTGCTCCAGACGCTGCCCGACCCGGCGCCGATGCTCGCGCAATGCCGCGACGCCGTGCACCGTCAGGTCGGACAGCTGACGCGGCTGGTCGACGATCTCCTCGACGTCGGGCGCATCACGGCCGGCAAGGTCGAGCTCGAGAACGCGCCGGCGACGGTGCGCGACGTCGTGTGCCGCGGCGTGGAGAGCATCCAGCCGAAGCTGGCCGCGCGCCAGCAGCATCTTCGTGTCGAACTGCCGCCCGAGCCGGTCGTGGTGCGTGGCGACGCCGCGCGGCTCGTGCAGGTGCTGCATAACCTGCTCGACAACGCATCCAAGTTCTCGCCGCCCGGCGCGCGCATCGACGTCGCCGCCGACCGCGAGGGTTCCACCGTCGCGATCCGCGTGACCGATCACGGCGTCGGCATCGCGGCGGGCTCGCTCGAAACGATCTTCGACCTGTTCGACCAGGACGGCGTGCCGGGCCGGCGTCCGTCCGACGGCTTCGGCCTCGGCCTCGCGATCTGCCGGTCGTTCGTCGAGCTGCACGGCGGCAGGATCTCCGCCGAAAGCGACGGCCCCGGCCACGGCGCGACGTTCACGGTACGGTTGCCCGTCGAGCACCAGGTGCCAGCGGCACGGGCCGAAGCGCCCGCGCCGCGCGCCGGGAAACCGGCCGCCGCGCCGCTGAACATCGTCGTCGTCGACGACAACCGCGACTCCGCCGACACGCTCGCCGTGCTGCTGCAGTTGAAGGGGCACGCGCCGCGCGTCGCGTACAACGCGAACGACGCGCTGGCGCTCGCGCGCGAAACCCTTCCGCACCTGATGCTCATCGACCTGTCGATGCCCGACGTCGACGGCTACACGCTGCTGCACGAACTGCGCGCGATCGACACGCCGGGCGGCATGACGTGTGTCGCGCTGTCCGGTCATGCCAGCTCATCGGATCTCGCGCGCACGGCGCGCGAGGGCTTCGACGATCACCTCGTGAAGCCCGTCGAGATGGCGGTGCTCGACGCCCTGCTGCAGCGTGTCGCGCGCACGGTGCATGGCACGCCATGACCGTGTGCGCGATCGCTCACGCCCGCGCTGACGTCTTCCCCGAGCCCTCACGCAGGCCCGCGCGTGGGCCCCTCACTCAGGCCATCGCGCGGCACATCGCCGCGCACGCGTCGCACGCCAGCGCGCAGCGCCGGCAATGGTCGTGCAGATGCCGCAGGCACTCGACCGCGCACAGCTCGCATACCTGCGCGCACAGCGCACACACGCGCGGCGCGACCACGCTGCCGCGCGCCATCACGCCCGACGCGAAGCGGCACAGCTGCGCGCATTCGATGTCCAGCGCGATGCAGTCGGCCAGCTTGTGTGCGTCGGGCTCTGCCAGGCATCCGGCCATACAGGCGTCACAGGCGTGCGCGCAGGCGTCGCACGCGGCCATGCAGTTGTCGTAGCGAGTATTCGTTTCGCTCATCGCAGTGCTCCTCGTTCCGGTTCGGAACCGTCATGGCGTCAGCTTCACTTTCATCCAGCCGGGCTCGCGCACGTCGAACGCGCGGTACGCGTCGATCGCGTTCGTCAGCGGCTCGCAGCGCGTGAGCACCGACACGGGGTCGAACGCGCCGCTGCGCACCAGCTCGATCAAGTGCGGCGTGATGGTCCGGTGATTGCAATTGCCCATCTTGATCGTGAGATTGCGGTTCATCGCCTCGCCGATCGGAAACACGCGCGCCTGCGGCGGATACACGCCGATCACCGCGACCGTGCCGGCCTTCGCGACCGCGCGCACCGCCCATTGCAGCACCTGCGACGGCCCGTCGCCCGGCGTCCAGTAGCGGCCGTCCGGCTTGCGGCGCGGTGCGACGGCATCGACTTCCGCATCGAACGCGCGCGCCGTGTCGCGGTCGGCCGCGGCCGGCCCGTGCGTCGCGCGCATCGCGTCGACGCCCACCGCGTCGATCACGCGGTCGACGCCGATCCCGCCGGTCAGCCGCAGCACCGTATCGACCGGGTCTTCCTCGGAGAAGTCGATCGTTTCCGCGCCTTGCGCGCATGCCATGTCGAGCCGCGACGCGATGCGGTCGATCGCGATCACGCGCCCCGCGCCCAGCAGCTTCGCGCTCGCGATCGCGAACTGGCCGACCGGCCCCGCGCCGAACACGGCCACCGTATCGCCCGGCTTCACTTCCGCGAGCTGCGCGCCGAAATAGCCGGTCGGGAAAATATCGGACATCAGGATCGCGCGATCGTCGTCGATCGCGTCGGGCAGCCGGATCAGGCTCGCATTCGCAAGCGGCGTGCGCGCGTATTCGGCCTGCAGCCCGTCGAACGGGCCCGTGTCCGCCGGGCCGCCGAAGAACGCGGTGCCCGCGCGCGGCCCGCCCGGATTCGCGACGTCGCATTGCGCGGTGTAGCCCGCGCGGCAGTACGCGCAACTGCCGCACGCGATCGTTGATGGAATCAGCACGCGATCGCCGCGCTTGAGGTTGCGCACGCCGCGTCCGACCGTCTCGACGATGCCGACGCCCTCATGGCCCAGGATCGTGCCCGGCTTCATTCCGCCGAGCGTGCCGCGCACCATGTGCAGGTCGGTGCCGCAGATCGCGCTGGCGGTCAGGCGCACGACCGCGTCGGTCGGTTGCGCGACTTCCGGGTCGGGTACCGTATCGATGCGAATGTCGCCGATGCCGTGAAATACAACTGCTTTCATGTCAGGCCCTCCTTGTCGAAAGCGGGAACGGTGAGGTCACCGTCGCGCTGTTCGAGCAAGGTGCGCGCCTGTCGGGGCTGGCCGAGCTTGGCGTGTTTGGCGTGTTTGGCGTGTTTGGCGTACTTGCCGTGCTTGCCGGGTGCGCGTGCGGTTGCCCGGCCTGAGGTCGCGGGTTCAGCCGCCGCGCGACCCGGTCAATGCCACCCGAGCGCAACGATCAGCTCGACTTTGCCCCGCCCTGCTGCTCGAGCGCCTCTTCCGCCTTCAGGCAGTCGAGATCGCGGCCGATCGTCGCGACCGCGAGCCGCGTGTCGCCGCGCCAGTACGTCACCGAGCCGTCGTGCGCGCGCAGGTCGCCGGCGATCTCGACGCGGTCCCATTGCTCCGCATGTCCCACATAGCGGACGGTCAGATCGTAGTGTTGGCTCCAGAAGAACGGCACCGCGTCGAACGGCCGCTGCTGGCCGAGCATGTTGCGCGCCGCCGCGATGCCCTGCCGCTCCGCGACGACCCAGTGCTCGACGCGAATGCGCTCACCCGTCAACGGATCGGGCCAGCGCGCGATGTCGCCGGCCGCGTAGATGTCCGGTGCGCTCGTCTGCAGGAAACGGTCGACCGTCACGGCGCGATCGACGGCAAGCCCCGCGTCCTGCGCGAGCGCGACGTCCGGGTGCACGCCGATGCCGACCACCACGACGTCGGCCGGCAGCACGTCGCCGTTCGACAGCGTCACGCGGTCCGGCGCGATCTGCGCGGGCGTCGCGCCGAGATGGAACGTCACGCCGTGCGACTCGTGCAGCGCGCGCAGCGTGTCGCCGAGCGCGTCGCCGAGCACGCGCGCCATCGGATGCGCATCGGGCGCGACCACCTGCACGTCGAGCCCGCGCGTGCGCAGCGCGGCGGCCGCCTCGAGGCCAATGAAGCTCGCGCCGACCACGACGTAGCGCTGCGCGTTCTTCAGCTTGCCGATCAGTGCATCGCAGTCGGCGCGCGAGCGCAGCACGCGTACGTGCGGCAGATCGGCGCCCGGCACGGTCAGCCGGTTCGGCTCGGCGCCGGTCGCGAGCAGCAGCGCGCCGTAGCCGACGCGGCTGCCGTCCGCGAGTTCGACCGCATGCGCCGCGGGATCGATCCGCGCGACGCGCGTGCCGCAGCGCACGTCGATGCACTGCTCGGTATAGAACGACGCACCGCGCAGCGGCAGCCAGTCGGCTTCGGCCGTGCCGGCCAGATAATCCTTCGACAGGTTCGGGCGGTCGTACGGCGGCTCGCTGTCCGCGCTCAGCAGCGTGATCGCGTGCGGATAGCCTTCCTGGCGCAGCGTCACGGCCGCCGCGATCGCGGCCGCGCCGCCGCCGACGATCATCACCGATTCGGGCAGCCCGGCCGCTTTCAGGACAGGCGGCGACGCGGCGGGCCGTGCATCGAGCACCACCGCGCGACCATCGCGGCGCTCGACGCGCCAGCAGGTCAGGCCGTCAAGCGCCGGCGCGCGCAGCATTGCGCCGGTGCGCAAACAGAACGCCGCGTGATGCCACGGGCAGCGGATTGTGTCGCCGACGAGCAGCCCATCCGCCAGCGGTGCGCCGTAGTGCGGGCATTGCCCGGCCACGGCAAACAGTTCGTCGGCGCGGCGCACCAGCAGCACCGTGGCGTCGCCGACCCGGCCTTCGATCATCGCGCCGTCGGCGATGTCGTCGAGCGCGATGCCCTGCGCGAGATCGGGACGTGAAGTCGAGGCGTCACTTGCGGACATGGCATGGCTCCCGGGGTGTCGGTAACGGTCCCATTATCGGCGTCCTTCCTGAAAAGAACACGGACGGACGACCCCGCGGCGCATGCAAACGCGGAATGTGGCTCGTATGCGATCCGCGACCGGCGTACAACGTCATCGACGTTGCGGCGCAACACGCCGGATGCGCATATGCGCGGGGACGCGGCGACGCGCGCAATCCGCATGCCACATGCTTTCATCCCATCACGTGATGGCGAGCTCCCTGGCGACGGCGGCAATGTGCGAGGTGACCGACGTGACTTCGCGCGACGCGCCACCGCGCCGTCAATCCATGCAGGCGGTCGCGAGTTTGCCGACCGTGACGATCACCCGCTCGATCTGCGGCGACCACGGGCTGCTGTAGTTCAGCTGGATGAAGTTCCGGTACTTGTCGGTGATCGAGAACATGTAGCCGTTCTCGATGATCGGCATGTCGGCTTTCGTTGCGAATTCAACCAGTTCGCGCTTGCGCTCGTCGGCCGTATCGGCGCAAGCAGTGGACGTGTTCAACGCGATGACCGATGCAATGACATGCCGTGCTCGCCCCCCGCGACAAAAATCCCCATCGCTTCCAGCAGGTTCGTCATGATGGCCCTCGTCGGCGGGTGGAGCGAACCCAATCTACTGCACGCGTCGCGCCCGCTCAAGAGCACAGCGGCGCGGGCTTCAGGAGTACAGCTGCGCGCGCGCGAGCAAAATGGAACCCTGATCAACCGATTCGAATGACAGATCGTCGATACGTGTTCCAAAGACCTGCCGAAGCTGCTAGATTGCAGGCTCGACGACGTTACGCGGTGCGGCGAGGTCATGCGCCGGGCGAACGCGCGGCCATCCTGCCTGCCTTCCCTTTCGCGCCCGGACGGCAGGCCGCCGCCGCTGCGGCCCGTTGCGCGATGCCCGCGCAACGTCCTTCATCCGCATGTCACAAAGAGAACAGTCGCATGACACAGTCCACCCGTTCGTCTTCGCGCGCCGCGGCATCCGCGGCCCGTCCGTCCCGACATGACTGACCGGCAGGCCGCGATGCAAACCCGTCCCCCACTTTCCCAGGCCGTTCACGACCCGATCACGCGCAGCGCGATCTTTCTCGTCGCAACCGTCAACCCAGGCGCCGAGCGCGCCGACACGATCCGCGCGTGGTGCGGCGACATCGCCGCGCTCGTGCGCTCGGTCGGCAAGCGCGTGCCGGGCGGCAACCTGTCCTGCGTATGCGGCTTCGGCTCCGACGCATGGGATGCGCTGTTCGGCGACCCGCGTCCCGCGTCGCTGCATCCGTTCCGCGAATTCGGCGCCGGCCAGCGCGTCGCGGTCGCGACGCCGGGCGACATCCTGCTGCACATTCGCGCCGACGCGATGGACCTGTGCTTCGAACTCGCGACCCAGTTGCTCGCCGCGCTCGGCGACGCGGTCACGGTCGTCGACGAGGTGCACGGCTTCCGCAACTTCGACCAGCGCGCGATCATCGGCTTCGTCGACGGCACCGAGAACCCGGAAGGCCGCGACGCGATCGATTTCACGGTGATCGGCGACGAAGACGCTGAATTCGCGGGCGGCAGCTACGTGCTCGTGCAGAAGTACCTGCACGACATGGCCGGCTGGAATGCGCTCGCGGTCGAGACGCAGGAGCGCATCATCGGCCGCACCAAGCTGTCCGACATCGAGCTCGCGCCGGATGTGAAGCCGTCGTGCTCGCACAGCTCGCTGACCACGCTCGACGAAAACGGCCAGGAAGTGAAGATCCTGCGCGACAACATGCCGTTCGGGCGCCCCGGTTCCGGCGAATTCGGCACCTATTTCATCGGCTACGCGCGTTCACCGGCGCCGATCGAACAGATGCTCGAGAACATGTTCGTCGGCCGCCCGCCCGGCAACTACGACCGGCTGCTCGACTACAGCCGCGCGGTCACCGGCTCGCTGTTCTTCGTGCCGTCGGCCGACCTGCTCGAAGCGCTCGCCGATCGCGCCGCACCGGCCGACGCTGCCGCCGCCGCGCAGCCCGCCCCCTCATCGCCCGAGCCGCGTCGTGACGGCTCGCTGAACATCGGATCGCTGAAAGGAGCCAAAGCCTATGAATAACCTGCACCGCGAACTCGCGCCGATTGCCTCGTCCGCGTGGGAGCAGATCGAGGAAGAAGTCGCACGCACCTTCAAGCGCTCGGTGGCCGGGCGCCGCGTGGTCGACGTCGAAGGGCCGGCCGGCTCCGCGCTGTCGGCCGTCGGCACCGGGCATCTGCGCGACGTCACCGCGCCGCGCGAGCTGGTGAGCGCGCGGCTGCGCGAAGTCCGCAACGTCGTCGAGCTGACGGTGCCGTTCGAGCTGAGCCGCGATGCGATCGACAGCGTCGAGCGCGGCGCGCGCGACGCCGACTGGCAGCCGGCGAAGGACGCCGCGCAGCGCCTGGCATTCGCGGAAGACGGCGCGATCTTCGACGGCTATCTGGCCGCGGACATCGTCGGCATCCGCGAAGGCACGTCGAACCGCAAGCTCACGCTGCCGACCGACGTCAGCGCGTACCCGGACGCGATCAGCGACGCGCTGGAAGCGCTGCGGCTCGCCGGCGTCGACGGTCCGTACACGGTCGTGCTCGGCTCGGACGCCTACACGGCGCTCAGCGAAGCGCGCGACCAGGGCTATCCGGTGCTCGGCCACATCAAGCGCATCGTCAGCGGCGAGATCGTCTGGGCGCCGGCAATCAGCGGCGGTTGCGTGCTGTCCACCCGCGGCGGCGACTACGAGCTGCACCTCGGCGAAGACGTGTCGATCGGCTACACGAGCCATACCGACAAGGTCGTCCGCCTGTACCTGCGCGAAACGTTCACGTTCCTGATGCTGACGAGCGAGGCATCGGTGGCCGTGGCGCCGCAGGCCAGCACGACGGTCTGACGACCCGCCCGCGCGATGCCCGCCGGGCGTCGTGCACCCCGGCCGCGTTGCCGGCCGCACGTTCGTCGCCGGCCAAACCCTCCTGCATGGAGCGTGACATGAGCGATTCGAATCAAGCATTGCAGTCGTTGCAAGCGTCGGTCGACAGCCTGAAGCAGGCCGTCGACGCGAACGCGAGCCGCCAGGCCGGCGACACCGCCGTCCTGTTGCCCGGCAGCGGCTCGCGATGAAACTTTCCGACTGACGCCGGTTCGCCACGGTTGCGCCTTATCCTGCCCGCACCGGGCAACGCGCCCGCGCACGCCACCGCCCCCCGCGGTCGCGCCGCTTCCCGCTTGCCCCCTGCCGATACGCTGCGCGCTGCCGTCGCACCGCGCTTCGCGCGCGTTGCGCGCCGCGCCGTTTCCGGATCCCGCACGCCGCACCCGCATGCGCGCTCGTCTGTACTCCTTGCAGAGGGCGCACGCACGCATGTGAGGGTGCAATTCCCGCCCTGGCCGGTGCGGAACTGTGTCTTGGAGGCCCTCGGCCAATTCGCTATTTTGAACGCAGTCGAAGCGATGCCGCGGGCCGAGCGACGCACCGGTGTTGCGGGCGCCGTCGCCCACGAAGGCGGCATCCGATTCAAAGGACGACGAAGCGAAGGCCGAAACGCCTGCACCCGCGCCAGCACCCGCAGCCAAGCCGTCCGGCAAGAAATCGTCCGGTGCGAAGAAGGACGCGCAGTGATACCACGCGGGCCCGGATGCACCGGCCCGCATGCCCCCCACGCCGCGACGCGGCGCAACCCGAGCCGGCCCGCAGCGGGCCTGGCTGATGGAGATTCACATGACAAATCGACGCGAAGTGCCCGGCATCAGGAAGTACGATGGGCCCGCCGGCGGTTGGGGCGCGCTTCGCGCGACAGCCGAAGCCGTGCGCACGCAGATGGAAACCATCGAGGCGCCGATCGTGCTGATGCGGACCAACCAGCCCGACGGCTTCGACTGTCCCGGCTGCGCGTGGCCCGACAAGGAACACAAGTCGACGTTCCAGTTCTGCGAGAACGGCGCGAAGGCCGTCACGTGGGAAGCGACCACCAAGCGCGTGACGCCCGAGTTCTTCGCGGCGAACCCGGTGTCGTCGCTGCTGCGGATGTCCGACTACGAGCTTGAGAACATGGGCCGGCTCACGCATCCGCTCGTCTACGATCGCGCGACCGACACGTTTCGCGCGGTCGAATGGGACGATGCGTTCGCACGCATCGGCGAGGTGCTGCGCGCGCTGCCGCCCGAGCAGGTCGAGTTCTACACGTCGGGCCGAGCGTCGAACGAAGCCGCCTACCTGTATCAACTCTTCGCGCGCGAGCTCGGCACCAACAACTTCCCCGACTGCTCGAACATGTGCCATGAGCCGACCAGCGTCGGCCTGCCGCAGTCGATCGGGATCGGCAAGGGCACGGTGTCGCTCGAGGATTTCGATCACTGCGAGCTGATCATCTCGATCGGCCACAACCCCGGCACCAACCACCCGCGGATGATGGGCACGCTGCACGAGTGCGCGCGCCGCAACGTGCCGATCATCGTGTTCAATCCGCTGCGCGAGCGCGCGCTCGAACGCTTCGCGGATCCGCAGGACATGATCGAGATGGCGTCGTTCGGCTCGACGCGCATCGCGTCGACGTACTACCAGGTCGACGCGGGCGGCGACGCGGCCGCGCTGAAAGGCATCATGAAGGCGCTGCTGCAGCTCGAGGCCGAGCGCGGCAACGTGCTCGACCGCGATTTCATCGCGCAGCACACGAGCGGCTTCGACGCGTTCAGCGCCGACCTGGAGGCCACGTCGTGGGACGACATCGAGCGCGCGAGCGGCCTGAGCCAGGCGCAGCTCGAACAGGTCGCGCTCGCGTACGCGAAGTCGAACGCGACGATCGTCACGTACGGGATGGGCGTCACGCAGCACAACAAGGGCACCGCCACCGTGCGCCTGATCGCCGACCTGCTGCTGATGCGCGGCAACATCGGCAAGCCCGGCGCGGGCGTGTGCCCGCTGCGCGGCCACTCGAACGTGCAGGGCAACCGCACGGTGGGCATCACCGAGAAGCCGTCGGCCGAGTTCCTGCAGAAGATCGAGGACGTGTGCGGCTTCAAGCCGCCCGCGCAGCACGGACACGATGCCGTGCAGGCGATGCAGGCGATGATCGACGGCCAGGCCAAGGCGCTGCTGTGCCTCGGCGGCAACTTCGCGGTCGCGCTGCCCGATCCCGAGCAGTCGTTCCCCGCGATGGCGAAGCTCGATCTCAGCGTGCATCTCGGCACGAAGCTGAACCGCTCGCACCTGCTCGTCGCGAAGGAAACCTACATCCTGCCCGTGCTCGGCCGCACCGAGCTCGACATGCAGGCGAGCGGCCGTCAGTCGATCACCGTCGAGGATTCGATGTCGATGGTCCACGCGTCGGCCGGCAAGCTCAAGCCCGCGTCCGACCAGTTGCGCTCCGAGCCCGCGATCGTCGCCGGAATCGCCCACGCGACGCTGCCGGCCAGCAAGATCGCGTGGCTCGACCTGATCGCCGACTACGACCGCATCCGCGACCTGATCGACCGCACGGTGGCCGGCTTCGAGGCGTTCAACGAGCGCATCCGCACGCCGGGCGGCTTCCGCCTGCCGCTGCCGCCCACCGAGCGCGTATGGCCCACGGCCACCGGCAAGGCGATGTTCTCGATCTACAAGGGCGTGAAGGAAGACGCGGACGTGCTCGGCGCCGAGCAGGTGCTGCGGCTGATCACGCTGCGCAGCCACGACCAGTACAACACGACGATCTACGGGCTCGACGACCGCTATCGCGGCGTGTTCGGCCGACGCGACGTGCTGTTCATGAACGCGGCCGACCTCGCGAAGTACGGGCTCGAACACGGCGACCTGGTCGACATCGAGACGGTCACCGCGTCGGGCCGCACGCTGCGCCTCGAGAAGATCACCGCGATCGAGTACGACATCGCGCCGGGATCGGTCGGCGCGTATTACCCGGAAGCGAACGTGCTCGTGCCGCTCGACTACATCGACAAGGAAAGCGGCACGCCGTCGTACAAGTCGGTGCCGGTGCGCGTCGCGCGCTCGGCGGTCGTGTGATCCGCGGGCAGGCAGGCGAGTGATGCACGGCACGATACGACACGCGCCTGCCGCCCCTGCCCCCTCTCGCGGCCGCCGCATCGCTACCGATGCGGCGGCCGCTTTCCTTGATCGCATCGAGCGACGATCCGCTTACCGCGCCGCCGATGACGGCAGCTGCGCACCCGTCTGCCGGCGCCGGTACGCGCTGTCGCGCGTCGCGAGCCAGTAGTACAGCGGCGACGTCAGCACCAGCCCGACGAGCCACGACAGGTCGGCGCCGCCGAGATGCGCGGGAATCGGCCCCGCATACATCGGCGTGTTCATGAACGGAATCTGCACGGCGATCCCGATCGCATACGCGAGCAGCGCCTGCGGATTGAAGCGGCCGTACACGCCGCCGTCCGCCATGAAGATCGACTGGATGTCGTACTTGCCCTTGTGGATCACGTAGAAGTCGATCAGGTTGATCGCCGTCCACGGCACCAGCACGACGAGCAGCGCGAGCACGAGATCGACGAGATTGCCGACGAAGTTGGTCGACGCACCGATCGCCGCATAGCAGCACGCGACGAAGATCACCACCGACACCACCGCGCGCGTCTTCGCGGTCGGAATCCATCGGTATGCGAAGGTCTGCACCGACGTGATGACCGCGAGCACCGCGCCGTACAAGTTCAGCGCGTTGTGGCTGATCACGCTCAACAGGAACAGCAGCAGCATCAGCGGGCCGAGCGGGCCCGTCGCCTGCTTGACCGCGTCCATCGTGTCCGCGCCGGCCGGCACCGCGAGCACCGCGACCGCCCCGAAGACGAACGCGAGCGTCGAGCCGATCGTGCAGCCGAGATAGGTCGCCCAGAACGTCGACGCGACGCCGACGTCTTCCGGCAGATAGCGCGAATAGTCCGACACGTACGGCGCGAACGCGATCTGCCACAACGCGGACAGCGACACCGTCGCGAGCCACCCCGCGAAGTCGAAGCCGCCGCGCGTGAGGAAATCGGCGGTGCTCACGTGCGACAGGATCATCCAGAAGCCGACGAGAATGCCGATGCCGAGCACCCATGTGCCGATCCGGTTCAGGATGTGGATGAACCGGTAGCCGACGATCCCGATCAGCCCCGAGCCCACCGCGCCGATCACGATGCCCACGGGCACCGGCACCGACGACGCGATGCCGTGCACCGACTTGCCGGCAAGCACGATGTTCGATGCGAAGAAGCCGACGTACATCACCGCCGCGATCACCGTGACCAGCAGCGCGCCCCACGAGCCGAACTGCGCGCGGCTCTGGATCATCTGCGGAATGCCCATCTGCGGCCCCTGCGCGGAATGCAGCGCCATCAGCACGCCGCCGACCGCCTGGCCGACGACGATCGCGACGATCCCCCACATCAGGTTCAGGTGAAAGATCTGCACGCCGAGCGCGCCGGTCACGATCGGCAGCGGCGCGATGTTGCCGCCGAACCAGAGCGTGAACAGGTCGCGCACCTTGCCGTGGCGGTCTGCGGGCGGCACGTAGCCGATCGTGTGTTTTTCTATCATGGGGGACGCGTTGCGATCCGCGGTCGTCATGGCTAAGTCTCCTGTCCTGCGCGGCGAAGCGCGCGTGCCGTTTCCGCCGGCGCGCGACGATGCGCGCGCCTGCAATCGGGTCCGGATACGCGGGCAACGGTTTGCCGCATGCGGGCGGAGGCGAATGACCTGCCCCGCCGGCGCATGCGCGCTTTTGTCGCGATCCGGATTGCAGACGATGGTGCGCCACGCATGCGGCGACCGGAAAATACTAAAAATATTTTCGGGACATACGAAAAAGCTCTGCAGCGGAAATTCCGGCGCCCGGCGTCTTCGGGTAAGGTTCTACGCAAAACAGCGGACAGAACGCGCCCCGCGGCGGCACGCGCGCGTGGCCGGCATCAGAGGTGCTCGTGGCTCACTACACTTTGCGGCAACTGAAATATTTCGTGACGACGGTGGAATCCGGCAGCGTCGCCGAGGCGTCGCGCCAGCTCTTCATCGCGCAGCCGTCGATCTCCAGCGCGATCAAGGGGCTCGAGGAAAGCTTCGGCGTGAAGCTGTTCATCCGCCACCACGCGCAGGGCGTGTCGCTCACGCCGAGCGGCACGCGTTTCTATCGGAAGGCGCAGGAGCTGCTGCGCATCGCGCACGAGTTCGAGCAGAACGCGCTCGCCGACAACGACGTGATCAGCGGACAGATCGACATCGGCTGCTTCGAGACCGTCGCGCCGCTCTACCTGCCGCAGCTGATCGCGGGCTTTCGCGAACGCTATCCGGGCGTCAACATCCGGCTGCGCGACGGCGATCAGCAGGAGCTCGTGCAGGGCCTGACGGCCGGCACCTTCGATCTCGCGTTCCTCTACGACCACGACCTGGACGGCACGATCGAGACCGAGCCGCTGATGCCGGCGCAGCAGCCGTACGTGCTGCTGCCGGAGAACCACCGGTTCGCGGGCCAGTCGCACGTATCGCTGCACGAACTGAGCGTCGAGCCGATGATCCTGCTCGACGTGCTGCCGAGCCGCACGTATTTCGTCAGCCTGTTTCACGAGCTCGGACTCACGCCGAACATCGTGTTCGCTTCGCCGTCGATCGAGATGGTGCGCGGGATGGTCGGCCAGGGGTTCGGCTTCTCGCTGCTCGTCACGCGGCCGCATTCCGAATACACGTACGACGGCCGGCGCGTCGTGACGATCGGCCTGAGCGAAACGGTGAGCCCGTCGGGGCTCGTGAGCGCGCGGCTGAAGCGCGGGCAGCTCACGAAACAGGCACAGTCGTTCGTCGAGTTCTGCCGAGAGCGGCTGGCGCAGATCGTCGCGGAATCGGCGCGATAGCAACGAAAGAACCGCACGCGCGGCCGAGCGGCGGCGTGCGGCATGCTGCTGGACGGCCGGATCAGCCAGATTAATCGGCCGACGCGAGATACGTCGCGAGACGGCCGAGCATCGCGTCGCATCCATGCAGCTGTTCGAGCGTGACGAACTCGTCGGGCTTGTGCCCCTGGTCCATGCTGCCCGGCCCGCACACCACCGTCGGAATGCCGGCCTGCCCGAACAGCCCGCCCTCGGTGCCGAATGCGACGGTGCCGAACGCGTTGGAGCCGCTCAGCATCGCGAGCAGCCGCGCGGCTTCGCTGTCCGGCGAAGTCGCGAGCCCCGGATACGCGCCGAGCGGCTGCAGACGGATGTCGGTATCGGGCTGCACCGCGCGCATCGTCGGCAACAGTTCGGATTCCGCATAATCCTGCAGCTTCCTCGGCACGTCGTGCGCATCGAACGCCGGCAGCGCCCGCACCTCGAAATCGAACTCGCATTCGGCCGGCACGATGTTCAGCGCGCGGCCACCCTTGATCAATCCGGTCTGCACGGTCGAGAACGGCGGATCGAAGCGGCTGTCGTGATGCTCCGGCCGCGCGAGCGACGCGCCGATCTCGCCGAGGCGGCCGATCAGCTTCGCCGCGTAGTCGATCGCGTTGACACCGAGCGGCGCGTACGCCGAGTGGCACGCGGCGCCCTTCACGTGGCAGCGCATCGCGAGCTTGCCCTTGTGACCGAGCACCGGCTTCAGTTCGGTCGGCTCGCCGATCAGGCACAGGCGTGGGCGGTGCTCGCGCGTCGCCAGTGCGTCGAGCATCGGCCGCACGCCGAGACAGCCGACTTCCTCGTCGTACGAGAACGCGAGGTGCACGGGCAGGTTCAACGGCCGTGACACGAATGCCGGCACGGCCGCGAGCACCGACGCGATGAAGCCTTTCATGTCGGCCGTGCCGCGCCCGTACAGCCGGCCGTCGCGCTCGGTCAGCCGGAACGGCTCGAGCGTCCACGCCTGTCCGTCGACCGGCACCACGTCGGTATGGCCCGACAGCGCGATGCCGCCGCGATCGCGCGGCCCGATCGTCGCGTACAGGCTCGCCTTCGTGCGCTCCGCGTTGTAGAACAGCTCGCTCGAAACACCGAAGCCGTCGAGGTAGTCGCGGATGAAGTCGATCATCGCGAGGTTCGAATCGCGGCTGACCGTCGCGAAGCCGATCAGCCGCGCGAGCAACGCGCGGCTCGACGTGTCATTCATCGCCCGGCACTCCGTAGCTCGGCGCGGCGGTCGGGTTCAGCGCGCGCGTCTGGTAATCCTGCATCTGCGGACGATAGGCCTGCCACAGCGCGTCCAGCTGCCCGATCGGATCGGCGTCGGCCCAGTCGACGCGCAGGTCGACGATCGGCCAGGTCACGTCGCCGGCCACCTTCAGCGCAGCCGAATGCACGGGCCCCGCCTCGCCGCCCGCCGCCATCGCCGCGTGCATCGCGGCGAGCAGGCGATCGGCCAGCAGCCCGGGCGCCAGCTCGAACGCGCGCGCCATCGCGTCGATCACGGCCGGCGCGGCCAGCAGATTGCCGGCTGCCACGCATTGCTCGCCCCGCACCGCGTGGTGCGTGCCGAGCGCCTCCTTGCCGGTGAAGCACGCCGTCTGCCCCTGCCCGTCGATCACCGTGACCTGCCGGTACTGGCTCCAGCCATTCGCGCTGAGCGCGCGGTCGAGCGCGACGGCGGGCGCGAGCTGCTGGTGCTCGATCAGGTCGAGAATCTGCGGGCCGAGCGCGGGCAGCGTGATGTTCTGCGTCGCGACCGCGCCGACGCCCGCCCGCACCCACGGGCAGCGCGCGCCCACCGCGATGCTCGACGAGCTGATCGCGATCCCGAGTTGGCCCGTTTCCGGGCAGCGCCCGACGATGGAGAAAGTCATGCCGCCTCCTAGGCGCGGGTCGGCTGCCAGTTGTCCGGGATCACCGCGATCACGTCGATCTCCATCAGCCACTGCGGCTGGCCGAGCGCCGAGACGACGAGCCCCGTCGAGATCGGATAGACGCCCTTCAGCCACTTGCCGACTTCCTGGTACACCGGCTCGCGATAGCGCGGGTCGATCAGGTAGGTCGTCGTCTTCACGATATGTGTGATGTCGCTGCCGGCTTCCGCGAGCAGTTGCTTCACGTTCTTCATCGCCTGCTCGGCCTGCGCGCGCGGATCGCCGAGGCCGATCAGATTGCCGTCGAAATCGGTGCCGACCTGACCGCGCACGTAGACGGTGTTGCCGGCGCGCACGGCCTGGCACAGGTCGTTGTCGAGCGTCTGGTTCGGGTAGGTATCCTTCGTGTTGAACATGCGGATACGGGTATGGGTAGGCTGGCTCATCGAAGTCCTTCGAAGGTCGGTGTGTGCGCCCGTCGCGGCGGAAACGGTCACGCTCGCGGTGCGGCGGGTGCTGATGGGTGTTCGTGGGTGCGGGTCGCGGCGCAAATGCCGAATCCGTATCAGCCGATCGCGTCGGCCAGCGGGCGCGCATCGGCCTGCGCGGTGCGTGTCGTGTCGCCGAGCCCGGTGCGTGTTTGCGCGCGGCGTTGCGACGCGTCGTGATAGTCGAGGTACTTGCGCTGCGTGACGATGTGGTCGGCGATGTGTTTTGCGTCGTGCCACACGCCCCAGATGAAGCTGGAGCCGCGTCGCGACAGCCACGGCAGCCCGAGGAAATAGATGCCCGGCTCCTTCGACACGCCGCGCTGATGCTGCGGCTTGCCGTTCGCGGCGAACGCGTCGACGTTCAGCCAGCTGTAGTCGAGCGCGTAGCCCGTCGCCCAGATAATCGACGTGACGCCTGCGGCGGCCAGGTCGAGCGCGAGGATCGGCTGCGTGACGCAGTCCGGATTCGGCAGGATGCGGCGGGCTTCCGGTTCCTCGGGCAGGTCGAGGCCGTTGCGCGCCGCATAGGCGTCGGCCGCGTCGAGCAGCGACAGGTAGTTCTCGTCGCCGCGAGCGAGATTGCTTGCGAGATCATTTTCGAACACCGCGACGCCGCCGTCGAATGCCTTCGTCAGCCCCACGAGCGTCACGCCCTGGTGCGCGAGGGCGCGAAAATCGACCGTGTGGCCACCGCGCGCGCCGCTCACCGCGATCGTCACGTGTTCGCGGCCGGGCGTCGCGACTTCCTTGTCCCATTCGCCGAGCACGCCGAGCCACCAGCAGAAGTCGCGGCCGCGATAGGCGCGCGGCGGCCGATCGTGCGGGCCGACCGACAGGTAGACCCGCCGGCCCGCGCGCTGCAGTTCGTCGGCGATCTGCACGCCCGACGAACCCGCGCCGACCACCAGCACCGCACCGTCCGGCAATTGCGCGGGGTTGCGATAGTCGGCGGAATGGAGCTGCACGAGGCCTGCGTCGTCCGGCGCGATCGGCGGGATGACCGGACGCTGGAACGGCCCCGTCGCGACGACCACGCGGTTCGCCTCGATCGTGCCGTCC
Source organism: Burkholderia sp. SIMBA_062 (assembly GCF_046534765.1). Classification (NCBI taxonomy): domain Bacteria; kingdom Pseudomonadati; phylum Pseudomonadota; class Betaproteobacteria; order Burkholderiales; family Burkholderiaceae; genus Burkholderia; species Burkholderia sp. SIMBA_062. The sequence goes on along the minus strand of NZ_JAWRYD010000014.1, from coordinate 90,426 downwards.
GACGTTTCGACGATGAAGCCCGGCTTGCCTGCGTTGCGCACGACGTTTTTCACTTCGACGCCGGTGCGGATCGGCGCGCCGAACTTGTGCGCGTAGGCTTCGAAGTAGTCGGCGACCTGGTCTTTCGTTGCGAACGCATCGGGATCGAGGCCGTCGAATTCGAGCCCCGGAAAGCGGTCGTGCCACGCGGGGCCGTTCGCGACCAGCGAATCCCAGCGCCCGGTGCGCCAGCGCTCGGCGATGCGGTCGCGTTCCAGCACGAGATGCGGCACGCCGAGCTTGCCCAGGTGCTCGCTCATGGCCACGCCGGCCTGGCCGGCACCGACGACCAGCGTATCGATTGAGGTTGTTTCCACTGCCACGGCTGTCTCCTTGAAGTGCGGCTCGCTGCGATGCTCGGGTCGTCGCGCGAGGGGGAATGGAGACATTCTGCTGACAGGCGGGCTAGGGCGAAACGATCATTTTTGTCGTTGTTGACGAGAAAAAAGCTGGGGGTGGTGAGGCAGGGTTGAAATAGCGAGCGAATAGCCTGCCGCGCCGTATGGAGTCCAACGGGAAGTAACCGCGCGCGCCTTAATGATCTTGCGCAGTTGCACGATTACTTGATCAACTGCATCCCTGCGACCTTCGACGCTGTCACATCGAAAGTAGCCGTGTACTCGCTGCCGGCTACATGCCCTGAACGCTCGATCAGGCAGTCCGCGAAATCCGCCTTTGCGGACGCAGCGAAAACGCGAAGTGCTTTTCGCACCGTATCAGCGCCTTCGACCATCAATTCCTTGGTGCCGATCATCGAGTCGATGATGTCCTTCATCTGCTCTCGCTCAACGCCGTAGCCGCGCGCGAGTACCTACACGACCCCGACCAGTGCGACCTGCGAAACGTACCCCGGCCATTCGGCCGACAGGGACTCCATCAATGCCGTCGCCTTCTTCGACTGAACGACGTCGTCCTGGGCAAAGTAGCGGACCAGCACGTTCGTATCCAGTCCGATCATCGTGCGGATGCTCCCTGCTCGGCGATGGCCCGATTCATGTCTTCGATCGACACCGGTTTGGCGGGCTTCTTCACGATGCCCTTGAGCGACGCGAGCGAACGCGTGGCCGGGTAGATCTCATACCGGCCGGTCGTCTCGTTGAAGCTGAATTCAATCCGGTCTCCCGACGCAAGGCCAAGCTGATTGCGCACGTCCACGGGGATCGTGACCTGGCCCTTGGAAGTGATAGTTGCTGCTGTCATGGTGATACCTCCTATTCTCCTTACTTTAAGGTAAGGAGAACCGAAAAGCACGGATGGTGCATGTCCCGCGGATCGGGGAACGCATCACCCTGTGCGACATAGGCCTGGCGGTACCACTGATCGAACGTCGCGGCCCGAGGATCGTTCTCTGTCATGCTGGCCTGCCAGATGCCCCGTCACCGGGCACGCGCGTGTGCCCCGGAGGCACTGTGACGTGCGGCTTCTCCGGCAACATGTAGCCATCGGGCACATGCGCACGACCGGTACGCAGCGAGACCGGGTGCATGGCGGGTTTGGAAGGCGGCACGGGTACCGACATCACACCCTTGGCCGCATTGATCAGCGTCTCCTTGTTGCCGTCCCACCTGGGCAATCTGGCCGGCGGCAGCGGCACAACCTTGTCCAGGTTCGGCAGACGGAGGTCCGGATCGCGCTCGAGACGGTCGGCGAGAATGATGTAGCGCTCGGCACGGGCGCGATCCTTTGCGTTACCGGCCACCGGATCACCATCATCGAACGCACCGAACAAATACGCAGCACTCCTGGCGCTGCCGTACTTCACCCCGTCATGCAGAATTCTGAGGGCGCGTTCGTTGTCATCGCCTAGCGACTTGTCGGAACCAACGAGTGTTGTCCCGAGCGCATACGCGGCATCGCCATTCCCCTGCGCAAATCCACACTCGAGCATCTGAAGCGCAATCTTGCGATTACCCCAGAAGCCCGCTTTGGGATCGTCATACACCGCATCCATCTTGCCGCCCAGATACGCCATCGCATTCGGGTTGCCCATATCGGCAGCGAGTTGCCAGAACCCATACGCGCGGCTCGCGTCCTGCTTCACGCCCGTCCCGTTCATGTAATACGTACCCATCAGGTCATAGGCCGCAGGTATGCCGAGTTTCATTGCCTGCTCGACAATCTGCACGGCACGTTCTGCATCACGATCCACGCCATCGCCCTGAGCGTACGCATTCGCCAGATTCAACATCGCCTTCCAGTGTTTGCGCTCGGCGGCCTTCGTCCATAGGTCGGCAGCGCCCTTGTAGTCGCGCTGGTTCGGCCACAGCAGCGAACTGGTGAGCGCCATCGCTTGCCGGTTCCATCGATCCGCGTCCTGATCGATCGGCGGAACGACGTCGGCTTCATGCTTGCACTCGAATGCGGCGCGATGAGGGTTGAAGGCAGTCAGCGACATGTTGCGCGGAAGCGCATCGGTCCGCGAGCAGGCCGCACACCCGACGAGCAGAAAAACGCAAGCCCATCGGAGCAAGCCGATACGGTCGCCGGCGATCGGACGCAATTGAGTTCGCACGATATCGAATGCCTGAACAGGAAAAATGAACGCACTGCTGGCGTGCGCATCACGGAGGCGGATACAAAAGCCCGGACGGCAAGCCATTGTTCCGAGTAATTTCACCGGCCCTCGGCAATGGCGCCGAACCGGAAAAGACCCTTCGCCCACGCTGCGCCGATTTTAGGCGATGACCCTTGATCCGACCATCTCCCGACAATCCTTGACTGTACACACCCGCCCGAACTGGTACGATGCGCATCGCCCACGCAATGCGCACAGCGACACCCGATCGTTCCCTTTTTCGATCCCCCGCGCGCCTCTTGCCGCACCGGGCCGCCGGCCCGGCCCCTCGTTGAACCCCGTAGCATCTCGGCGCCGCCTCACCCGGCGCCGTTGCAGCAACCGTTGGAGTGGCGCACCCTGCGCCTGCAAGCATGAAGAAACTGAAGCAGCACATCATGACCCTGAGCGGGAAAGACCGAACGCCGATGGTACGCGCAGGCGCGCTGCTGTTGATGGCCGGCCTGCTGTACCTGCTGTGGCCATCCGCCGAAACCGCCTACCTCGCGATGGAGTCGGTGATCCGCTGACACGCACGGCGGACAGCGCCCTGCGCTATACTCGCGCAATGGAAATCAAACCTGCCTCGCCGAACGTGCATCGCTGGTGGCGCGCCTGACCCAGGCGGCCCGTTTCCTTTTGCATGTCCCGAACGTGATGCCGCCAGCCATGGCGGCATTGTCGTTTCTGCGCGCACGTCATGGCTGGTGGCTTCGATAACCCGGAGCCAACTCCTACCATGACGCACCCGACTCGACCGACCATCCTCACCGGCGACCGCACGACCGGCCCGCTGCATCTCGGCCACTACATCGGCTCGCTGCGTGCGCGCGTGCAGATGCAGCACGAGGCGACGCAGTTCCTGCTGCTCGCCGACACGCAGGCGCTGACCGACAACATGGGCCGCCGCCAGCGCGTCACCGAGAACGTGATCGAGGTCGCGCTCGACTATCTGGCCGTCGGCATCGACCCGGCGATCTCGACGATCGTCGTCCAGTCGCAGGTGCCCGAACTCGCCGAGCTGTCGCAATACCTGCTCAACCTCGTCACGGTCGCGCGCCTCGAGCGCAACCCGACCATCAAGGAAGAGATCCGTCTGCGCGGCTTCGAGCGCGACATCCCGGCCGGCTTCCTGACCTACCCCGTCAGCCAGGCGGCCGACATCACCGCGTTCAAGGCGACGCACGTGCCGGTCGGCGACGACCAGTTGCCGATGATCGAGCAAACCAACGAACTCGTGCGCCGCTTCAACGCGACGGTCGACAAGCCGGTGCTGGTCGAATGCGAGGCCGTGTTGTCGGCAGTCACGCGGCTGCCCGGCATCGACGGCAAGGCGAAGATGAGCAAGTCGCTCGGCAACGCGATCCCGCTCGGCTCGACGCCCGACGAGATCACGCAGGCCGTGAAGGACATGTACACGGACCCGAACCACCTGCGCGTGAGCGACCCGGGCCAGGTCGAAGGCAACGTCGTGTTCACGTTCCTCGATGCGTTTGAGCCCGACGTGGCGAAGGTCGACGAACTGAAGGCGCACTATCGCCGCGGCGGCCTCGGCGACAGCGTCGTGAAGCGCGTGCTGAACGAGCGGCTGCAGGCACTGATCGAGCCGATCCGCACACGCCGCCGCGAATTCGAGGCGGACAAGGCCGAGGTGATGGCGATCCTGAAGCGCGGCACGCTGCACGCGCGCGAGGTGGCCGGCGCGACGCTGGCGGAGGTGAAAGGCGCGATGGGGCTCACGTATTTCGATTGAGCGGTGACGGCGGCGGCGCTTGTACTCCAGCGCCGCATGCAGGACGCGCGGCCGGTCGCGGCGTGCCGATGAGCGCGTCGAACCGCGAACCTTCCACGCGTCACTTCATCTGCATCAACTGCACGGGATTCCCGCACGTATCGTCAAGCACCGCGACCCGCACGGGCCCCGCGTCCATCGGCGCCAGCGTGAAGCGCACGCCGAGCGCGTCGAGCCGCGCGAACTCCGCGTCGAGATCGTCGACCTGGAACGACGCCGCCGGAATGCCATCCTCGTAAAGCGCCTGACGGTAAGGCGCGACCGCGCGATGATGGCTCGGCTCGAGCATCAGCTCGGTGCCGTCGGGCTGGTCCTTCGATACGACCGTCAGCCAGCGGTACTCGCCCACCGGCACGTTGTTCTTCAGCCGGAAGCCGAGGGTGTCGGTGTAAAACGCGAGTGCCTTGTCCTGATCGTCGACAAAGATGCTCGTCACGTAGATACGCATCGGATGGCCTCCTGATCGTGCGTGCCGCCGCGCGAGCCGAGCGCGCCGCTTACGTAATCTGATACGTCGACGCCGGCACGAATTCCTCCGGCATCGCGCGATCCCCAAGCTCCAGCACCGACCGTTCGATCGTGCGCGCCATCGCGTCGAGCGCCAGCGCGTTCGGCGCGAGCCCGAACGGCTCGGCCACTTCGTTCGCGATTGCTTCGAGCGCGATCAGCGTATACGAGATGAATACGCAGATCAGCGGTGTGAAGAACTCCGTCGAATCGACGAGACCGAACGGCAGCAGAACACAATAAGCATAGACGGTGCGGTGCAGCAGCACGCTGTACGAAAACGGAATCGGCGTGGTGAGGATCCGCTCGCAGCCGCCCACCGCCCGGCCCAGCTCGACCAGTTGCGCATCGAACATCCAGCACGTCGTGTCGCCGCCAGGCGCACGGCCCAGCGCCCGGACGATCCCGCCGCGCAGTTCATCGAGAATCGCGACGGGCTGGTAGCACTTGTGCGCGAACGCGGCGGCACGCTCGGCGCCGAGGATGCGTTGCAGGTCTTGCGTCGCATCGGTATGACGCAGCTGATGTTTCAGCGCATACGTGAACGCGATCAGCAGATCGGCGAGCCGGTTGCGCTCCGCTTCGCCGACGCTGTCGGGCAGGTAGCGATGCAATTGCGACGTGACGGTGCGCGCGGCGATCAGCAGGTTGCCCCACAGAAGCCGCGCCTCCTTGAAGCGCTCGAAGCTCGCGTTGTTGCGAAACGCGAGGAAGATCGCGAGCGCGAGCCCGAACAGCGTGAACGGCGCGGTGTTCAGCGGAATCTTCTCGCCGAAGATGCGCCCGTTCGTGAAGACCGCCAGCGTGCTGACGATCGCCATGAACACGAGTTGCGGAATGATCGACTGCAGCACCGAGCCGTTCCATACGAACAGCATCCTGAGCCAGTTCTGTCGTGGTCTGACGATCATGATGTTTTCTCGACTGCCAAGGAAATGCGCAACCCGTTGCGCCCGCACCCGATGCACAACGGCCCGCGCGTGGCGGGCCGCTTCCGGTCGGGCGCCGTGCGAGCAACGCGCCGTGCCGCGCGTGATGATACGCATGCCGCGGCCCGTCGCCTCGCTTGCCGCTTAGTGATAGCCGATGTCGCCCTCGCGCACCTTGCCGCGGAACACGCGGTACTGCAGCGCGTTGTACACGAGAATGATCGGCAGCACGATCACGGTGCCGACCAGCGCGAACAGCTGGCTCGAATGGCTCGACGACGCCTCCCAGATCGTCAGCGACGGCGGCACGATGTTCGGCCAGATGCTGATCACGAGCCCGGTGTAGCCGAGGAACACGAGCGCGAGCGTCAGCAGGAACGGCGTCGCCTCGTGCTGGCGCTTCACCGTGTGGAAGATGCCCCACACGCACGCGGCGACGAGGATCGGCACCGGCAGGAACCAGCCGAGGTAGCCGCTGCCGAACCAGCGGTGCGCGACCGCCGGCAGCCCGATCACGGTCCACAGGCTGACCACGCCCATCACGGCGAGCAGCACGCCCGCGAGCGGCTTCATCAGCAAGCGCATCTTGCGCTGCAGTTCGCCGTCGACTTTCAAAATCAGCCAGCCGCAGCCGAGTGTCGCATAGGTGACGAGCACGCCGATCCCGCAGAACAGGCTGAACGGCGACAGCCAGTCGAACGGCCCGCCCGCGAACTGGTGGTTCACGATCCGGATGCCCTGCAGCAGCGAACCGAGCACGATCCCCTGGCAGAACGCGGCGAGCGCGGAACCGCCGATGAACGCGAGATCCCACAGGTGCTGCGTGCGGTTCGCCTTCGCGCGCAACTCGAACGCGGCGCCGCGGAAGATCAGCCCGACCACCATCAGGATCAGCGGCAGGTAGTTCGCCGGCAGCAGCGTCGAGTAGACGACCGGGAACGCGCCGTACAGGCCCGCGCCGCCGAGCACGAGAAAGGTCTCGTTGCCGTCCCACACCGGCGCGACGGTGTCGAGCATCACCTGCCGCTCGGCCTTCGCGTCGAAGAACGGAAACAGCAGGCCGATGCCGAGGTCGAAGCCGTCCAGCATCACGTAGATGAACACGCCGAGGCCGATGATCGCGGCCCACACGACAGGAAGATCGATCTGCATGGCTTACTCCGCTTCGTTGACGTTCAGCGGCGTGGACAGCGCGCTCTTGCGCAGCCCCGGATGCCGGTGCAGCTCGATATACCCCGCGTGTGCGGCCGGCCCGCGCTTCATCAGGTTCAACATGTAATAGATACCCGTTCCGAACACCAGGAAATACACGACCACGAAGATCAGCAGCGACACGCCGACCTGCTGCGCGCTCAGCGGCGCGACCGAATCGACGGTGCGCAGCACGCCGTACACGGTCCACGGCTGCCGCCCGACCTCGGTCGTGATCCAGCCGGCCAGCAGCGCGACGATGCCCGACGGCCCCATGCATACGACGAACCACTGGAACCAGCGCGTTTCATACAGGCGCCCGCCCTTGCGCAGCAGCAAGCCGAGCACCGCCGTGAGCAGCATCAGCATCCCGAGGCCGGCCATGATCCGGAAGGTCCAGAACACGATCGGCGAATACGGACGGTCCTGCGGCGGGAATTCCTTCAGCCCGCGAATTTCGCCGTCCCAGCTGTGCGTGAGGATCAGGCTGCCGAGGTGCGGCACCTGGATCGCATAGCGCGTCGTTTCGGCCTGCATGTCGGGCAGCCCGACGAGGTTCAGCGAGGTGCCGCCCTTCTCCGTTTCCCACAGCCCCTCGATCGCCGCGATCTTCGCCGGCTGGTATTCGCGCGTGTTCAGCCCGTGCGCATCGCCGACCATGATCTGGATCGGCGCGAGCAGCAGCAGCATCCACAGCGCCATCGAGAAGCTGCGCTTCACCGGCTCGTCGCGACGCCCCTTGAGCAGGTGCCACGCGCCGCACGCGGCGACGATGAAGCCCGCGACGATGAACGCCGCGATCGTCATGTGCACGAGGCGATACGGGAATGACGGGTTGAAGATGATCTTGAACCAGTCGACCGGCACGATGAGGCCGTTCTCGATCTTGTAGCCCTGCGGCGTCTGCATGAAGCTGTTCGACGCGAGAATCCAGAACGTCGAGATCAGCGTGCCGACCGCGACCATCAGCGTCGCGAAGAAGTGCGCACGCGGGCTGACGCGCTGCCAGCCGAACAGCATCACGCCGAGGAAGCCGGCTTCGAGGAAGAAGGCCGTCAGGACTTCGTAAGTAAGCAGCGGGCCGGTGATGTTGCCCGCGACGCGCGAGAAGCCCGCCCAGTTCGTGCCGAACTCGTAGGCCATCACGACGCCGGAGACGACGCCCATCCCGAAGCCGATCGCGAAGATCTTCGACCAGAACTGGAACATGGATTTATAGGCGGCGTCGCCGGTGACGAGATAGCGCCATTCCAGCACCGCCAGAAAGCTCGCCATGCCGATGCTGATCGCCGGAAACACGATGTGGAACGACACCGTGAACGCGAATTGCAATCGTGCGAGATGGAACGCATCGAAGATTTCCATGACCGAAATTTGCTCGTGGTTGTGAGGACGTCAGCTCGAAGCAGGAAATCGCGCGACGGCTTCGCGACGGCACGCGCCAACTGGGACGGATCGCGGTGCACGGCAACGAAGCGTGAATGACGATATCGCGTTTTGGACGATACTCGCAATCGCGCGAGCGTGCGCTGAAACTGTGCTTTCCTCCGATCCGAAGATGTGTGTACGGAAAATCCGTTTCGGGGTGTGGAGGCCGTCAGCTGTACTGCATTGCGCACCGCGACGCTGTGCATCCGCGACCCGGCCGAACGCCCGTACCATTGACTCGAAGCCTGCCCGTGGCGAGCCGGCGCGACGCCGCGCACCGCCCTCCGCAGAATCCGTTTCCGTCGCCCGGCGCCCGCGCCGGCCGATTCCCGATTCACCCCAGGAGAAAACCGCATGGAGCCCGCCGACCGCCCCGACGATCCGGCCGGCAGCCGCGCGTGTCAGGTGACGCGTCATCGTGCCGGCGACGTGCTGGGCGCCGTCGATCGCGTCGTCGACGAGACGCCGGTTGCACTCGTGTTCAACGGCATCGCGCACACGGTGATGATGGCGACGCCGATCGACCTCGACGCGTTCGGCCTCGGCTTCGCGCTGAGCGAAGGGATCGTCGGGCGCGCGTCCGACGTCTTCGACATCGAAACCGAATGCCGGCCCGGCAGCGCCGAAGTGCGGCTCACCGTGTCGCAGCAGGCGTTCATGGCGCTGAAGGCGCACCGGCGCGCGCTGGCCGGCCGCACCGGCTGCGGCGTCTGCGGGATCGAAAGCATCGCGCAGCTCGACCTGCATCCGCCCCGCATCGCGGCCGCGGGCGCGGCGGCCGGCATCGGCGCCGACGCCGTCGCCGTCGCCGTCGCCCGCGAAGCCGGCGTGCGGCTGCTCGGCTTCTGCCGCAACGACGGCTTCGTCGGCAAGGCGCCGGCACGCTGCAATCGCTCGTGCAGGCGAGCGGGCTCGCGCGGCTGCCGGCCGGTCGACGCCTCGCACGCGGCGACGCGGTGCCGTATTACGATTTCGCGCACTGGCTCGCGTGAGCATGAGCATGCGCGCGATGCCCGCCTTTCGTGCATGCAGGATCGCGAACTGTATTCCTGCATTTCAGGCGGGATTGTGCCTCTGCCGGAAAAGTCCGGCGGACTATCCTCACGATGACGCTCGTCACGACCTATGCGCCGATACGTCGGCGCATACGCGGCCGCTCGGCGACGCCGTTCCGCTCACTTCATGCAGGCCGACGAACCGACCGTGAATGCCATCGTTTCCGCGCCGGCCGCCGCCGCAACCGGCGGCGTATCGCCCGGCGCCTTCTCCCGCCCGCTCGACACGCTCGCGCGGCCGCTGCGCGATCTGCGGCTGTCCGTCATCGACCAGTGCAATTTCCGTTGCGGCTACTGCATGCCGCGCGACAGCTTCGGGCCCGACTATGCGTTCATGCCGTCGTCCGAGCGGCTGTCGTTCGCGCAACTCGAGAAGATCGCCCGCGCGTTCATCTCGCTCGGCGTCGAAAAGATCCGACTCACCGGCGGCGAACCGCTGCTGCGCCGCAACCTCGAAGCGCTGATCGAACGGCTCGCGACGCTGACGACCATCGACGGCAAGCCCGTCGAAATCGCGCTGACAACCAACGGTTCGCTGCTCGCCGCCAAGGCACGCATACTGCGCGATGCGGGCCTGTCGCGCGTGACGGTGAGCCTCGACGCGATCGACGATGCCGTGTTCCGCCGGATGAGCGATGCCGACGTGCCCGTCGCGCGCGTGCTGGCCGGCATCGAGGCCGCGCAGGCGGCCGGGCTCGCGCCCGTGAAGGTCAACGCGGTGATCGAGCGCGGCGCGAACGACGACCAGATCCTGCCGCTCGTGCGCCACTTCCGGCATGGCGGCGTGGCCGTGCGCTTCATCGAATACATGGACGTCGGCGGCGCAAGCGCGTGGTCCGGCGACAAGGTCGTGCCGGCCACGCGGATGCGCGAGCTGATCGAAGCAAGTTACCCGCTCGTGCTCGTCGGCGAACCGGGGCACGACGCCACCGCGATCCGCTGCCGGCACATCGACGGCGCGGGCGAGGTCGGTTTCATCGCGAGCGTGTCGCATCCGTTCTGCGGCACGTGCTCGCGCGCCCGGGTGTCGGCCGACGGCCAGCTCTATACGTGCCTGTTCGCCACGCGGGGTACCGACCTGCGGCCGTGGCTCGACGACAACGCATCGACCGGCCAGCTCGCCGACGCCGTGCGCGCGCGATGGATGCAGCGCGACGACCGTTATTCCGAGCGGCGGGCGACGCGTGCGGCGCGGCCGTCGGGCAAGACCTATCCGACCGTGCGCATGTCGTTCGTCGGCGGCTGACGGCTGCCGCGCGAAGCGGCGCCCACCGCTTACAGGAGAACCGTCATGACGAGTTTCACCGAATCCCGTGGCGCGCCACCCGACGATCCGTCGCGTGACGGCAGCCATCCCGAGCCATCCGCGCCGCACACCGAACCGCCGCCGGCGATTGCCGCCGGCTTCGAGGTGCGGGTGCAATACGCGGCGATCGACGCCGGCGCCGAGATCGCGCCGATCGTTCGCAATCCGAATGTTGGCGCGGTCGTGAATTTCCTCGGTGTCGTGCGCAACGAAGGCGACGTCGACGACGTGATCGCGCTCGAAGTCGAGCACTATCCGACGATGACCGAGCAGGCGCTCTGGAGCATCGTCGAGGAAGCCGGCGCGCGCTGGCAGCTCGAAGCGGTCAGGATCGTGCATCGCGTCGGGCGGATTCCGCTCGGTCACGCGGTCGTGATCGTCGTGGTCGCCGCCGTGCATCGCGCATCGGCGTTCGATGCGTGCGAGTTCATCATGGACTTCGTGAAGACGCACGCACCGTTCTGGAAGAAGGAGATCCGGCATGACGGCGTGTCCGGCTGGGTCGAGCCGAAGGCGCACGACGACCAGGCAATGCGGCGATGGGGATGAACGTGCCCGCCATACCCTTTCCCCTTCCTCCGATTTCGCCCGGGACATCGCCATGAAACTGACGATCAAATACTTTGCGAGCATTCGCGAACAACTGCATACCGACGAGGAAGTCGTCGAGATCGATGCGGATGAGGTCACCGTCGACGCGCTGCGCGGCACGCTCGCCGCACGCGACGCGCGTAGCGCCGAAGCGCTGCGAATGGATCGGCCGGTGCGGGCGGCCGTGAATCTCGAGATGGTGACGGGCGGCTTCGTCGTGCGCGAGGATAGCGAGGTGGCGTTCTTTCCGCCGGTGACGGGCGGGTGAACCGTTCGCGCCACGTGAACATATTTGGCGTCTCCGCCATCACCGGCGCGCCTTGGCGCGCGCGGCTCACGTCTGCCCCGGAATGAATGCCTTCGGGGGTCCGCGACGCGGCCGGCTTCCGCTCAACCGCCACGCCGCGACCTGTCTCGGGAAGTCTCAAAATCCAACTCTTATATAAGACATAAGACATTTGACGCCTGACTGGATTGCGATTAGAATCCCCTCGAAAGCAGTGAAGCAGTGTCCGGAACAGCAGCCCCGGCGTGCCTGGAAAGCCCTTCCCCTGAAACGCAATCTCAGCAGGTCCCCCATGCTTGAAAACTTTCGTGCTCACGTGGCCGCCCGCGCCGCGCTCGGTATTCCCCCCCTGCCGCTGACGGCCCAGCAAACCGCCGAGCTGGTGGAACTGCTGGCGAACCCGCCCGCAGGCGAAGAGCAGACGCTGCTCGACCTGATCACCCACCGCGTCCCCGCCGGCGTCGACGAAGCCGCCCGCGTGAAGGCCGGCTTCCTGGCCGCCGTCGCGAAGGGCGAGACGGCCTGCCCGCTGATCTCGCGCGAGCGCGCGACCGCGCTGCTCGGCACGATGCTCGGCGGCTACAACATCCAGCCGCTGATCGAGCTGCTGTCCGACGACGCAGTCGCGGCAGTCGCGGCCGACGCGCTGAAGAAAACCCTGCTGATGTTCGACCAGTTCCATGACGTGAAGGAACTCGCCGACAAGGGCAACGCACACGCGAAGGCCGTGCTGCAAAGCTGGGCCGACGCCGAATGGTTCACGAGCCGTCCGGAAGTGCCGGAAAGCCTGACCATCACCGTGTTCAAGGTCACGGGCGAAACCAACACCGACGACCTGTCGCCGGCGCCGGACGCCACCACCCGCCCGGACATCCCGATGCACGCGCTCGCGATGCTGAAGACCGCCCGCCCCGGCATCACGCCGGAAGAAGACGGCAAGCGCGGCCCGGTCAAGTTCATCGAATCGCTGAAGGAAAAGGGTCACCTGGTCGCCTACGTCGGCGACGTGGTCGGCACCGGCTCCTCGCGCAAGTCGGCCACCAACTCGGTGCTGTGGTTCACCGGCGAAGACATCCCGTTCGTCCCGAACAAGCGTTTCGGCGGCGTGTGCCTCGGCGGCAAGATCGCCCCGATCTTCTACAACACGATGGAAGACGCCGGCGCGCTGCCGATCGAACTCGACGTGTCGCAGATGGAAATGGGCGACGTGGTCGAACTGCGCCCGTACGAAGGCAAGGCGCTGAAGGACGGCAACGTGATCGCCGAATTCCAGGTCAAGTCCGACGTGCTGTTCGACGAAGTGCGCGCCGGCGGCCGCATTCCGCTGATCATCGGCCGCGGCCTGACCGCGAAGGCGCGCGAAGCGCTGGGCCTCGCACCGTCGACGCTGTTCCGCCTGCCGCACCAGCCGGCCGACAGCGGCAAGGGCTTCTCGCTCGCGCAGAAGATGGTCGGCCGCGCCTGCGGTCTGCCGGAAGGCCAGGGCGTGCGTCCGGGCACGTACTGCGAACCGAAGATGACCTCGGTCGGCTCGCAGGACACCACGGGCCCGATGACCCGCGACGAACTGAAGGATCTGGCGTGCCTCGGCTTCTCGGCCGACCTCGTGATGCAGTCGTTCTGCCACACCGCCGCCTATCCGAAGCCGGTGGACGTGAAGACGCACCAGACGCTGCCGAACTTCATCAGCACGCGTGGCGGCATCGCGCTGCGCCCGGGCGACGGCGTGATCCACTCGTGGCTGAACCGCATGCTGCTGCCCGATACCGTCGGCACCGGCGGCGACTCGCACACGCGCTTCCCGATCGGCATCAGCTTCCCGGCAGGATCGGGCCTGGTCGCGTTCGCGGCCGCCACCGGCACGATGCCGCTGGACATGCCGGAATCGGTGCTGGTCCGCTTCAAGGGCAAGATGCAGCCGGGCGTCACGCTGCGTGACCTGGTCAACGCGATTCCGCTGTACGCGATCAAGCAAGGCATGCTGACGGTCGCCAAGCAAGGCAAGAAGAACATCTTCTCGGGCCGTATTCTCGAGATCGAAGGCCTACCCGACCTGAAGGTCGAGCAAGCGTTCGAGCTGTCGGATGCGTCGGCCGAGCGTTCGGCGGCCGGTTGCTCGGTGCACCTGAACAAGGAACCGATCATCGAGTACCTGAACAGCAACATCACGCTGCTGAAGTGGATGATCGCGCAGGGCTATCAGGATCCGCGCAGCCTGCAGCGCCGTATCGCGGCGATGGAGCAGTGGCTGGCCGACCCGCAATTGCTGTCGCCGGATGCCGACGCCGAATACGCGGCCGTCATCGAGATCGACCTGGCCGACATCCACGAGCCGATCGTTGCATGCCCGAACGACCCGGATGACGTGAAGACGCTGTCCGACGTCGCAGGCGCCACGATCGACGAAGTGTTCATCGGCTCGTGCATGACCAACATCGGTCACTTCCGTGCCGCGTCGAAGCTGCTGGAAGGCAAGCGCGACATCCCGGTCAAGCTGTGGGTCGCCCCGCCGACCAAGATGGACCAGAAGCAATTGACGGAAGAAGGTCACTACGGCGTGTTCGGCACGGCCGGCGCCCGTACCGAAATGCCGGGCTGCTCGCTGTGCATGGGCAACCAGGCACAGGTGCGCGAAGGCGCGACGGTGATGTCGACGTCGACCCGTAACTTCCCGAACCGCCTGGGCAAGAACACGAACGTGTACCTCGGCTCGGCGGAACTGGCGGCGATCTGCTCGCGTCTGGGCCGGATCCCGACCAAGGAAGAGTACATGGCCGACATGGGCGTGCTCACCGCGGACGGCGACAAGATCTACAAGTACATGAACTTCGACCAGATCGAAGACTTCAAGGAAGTCGCCGACACCGTGCAGATCTAAGCATGCGGTCGAGCCGCGGCGGGTCGTGCCCGCCGTGGCGACACGCAATGGCGCCGCGGGCTGAATGCCTGCGGCGCCATTTTTTTGAAGGTCGCCGACGTCGCGCAACGATCCGGCTCACACGTCAGACCATCGTCCTCAGCCAGTCGAGCAGAGCCGACTGCGCGCTTCCGTCCTTCACAGGCTCCGGCGTCAGCAGGCAATAGTGCGAGCCGTCTTCGACGAAACCCATCGGCGCGACCAGGACCCCGCTTTCGAGGTCGTCGCGAACGAGGTGCCACGGGCCGATCGCGACACCCAGCCCCGCGACGGCCGCCTGAAGGCTGAAATAGAAATGGTCGAACATCTGCCCGCGCCCGCTGCCCGCCGGTTGATGCGCGGCCGCCGCCCATTCCTTCCATGCGTCCGGCCGCGTGCGCGTATGCAGTCGCGGCGCGCCGCGCTTCAACGCGCGGCCATCGCGTCCGCCGGAAAACCACGTATCGACGCGATCCGGCCGACACACCGGCCCCACCCTTTCCGTGAACAGTCGCTCGGCGTGATAACCGGCAGGCCACGCGAAGTCGTTGCGGCGGATCGCGATATCGATGCCGTGATCGAACGAGAACGGGCCGCCGGCCGCGGCGAGATGGATATCGACGCGCGGGTAAGTTGCCTGGAAGTGCGGCCAGCGCGGAATCAGCCAGCGCATCAGCAGCGTGGGTTCGCACGACAGCACCCAACGCTGCGCACGGGCCGCGTCGGTCCGTAACGCGTGCGCGGCCTGCGTCATCAGGTGCAGGCCCTCATGGACGGCCTGCGCGAGCTTGCGGCCTGCGTCGGTCAGGAACACGCGACGGCTGCGCCGCTCGAACAATGCCACACCCAGGTCGTCCTCGAGCAGACGCACCGCGCGACTGACCGCGCCGTGCGTCACGTGCAGTTCGTCGGCGGCCCGGCTGAAATGCTCGTGGCGCGCCGCCGCTTCGAAGCAGCGCAACGCCATCAGCGACGGCAGCGCGGCACGGACATTCTGCGAGCCAAACTCACCATCTTGGTCAGAAATCATCGCTTTTCCCGGCGAATCGTGATCCCTAATATTGGCGCATCACGACGAAAATCGAAAGGACGATGCAATGACGGAATGGATAGCCGTAGTCACCATCACTTTGCTGGCCGTGATCAGCCCGGGGCCGGATTTCGCGATGGTCACGCGCAACAGCCTGATGCTGTCGCGCCGCTCGGGCTTGCTCACCGCCTGGGGGATCGCGCTGGGCGTGACGGTTCACGTGAGCTACACGCTGCTTGGCGTGGGCCTGCTGGTCCGCCAATCGCTGTGGCTCTTCAACGCCGTCAAGCTCGTCGGCGCGATCTACCTGATCTACCTCGGCGCGCGGATGCTCACGGCGAAGCCCGCCGACGGTCGGCCCGCGACGCAGGTCGCGCCGCTGTCCGATCGGGCGGCGCTGCGCACCGGCTTCCTGACCAACGCGCTGAATCCGAAAACCACCGTGTTCATCGTCAGCCTGTTCATGCAGGCCGTCCGGCCCGACACGCCGTTGCACGTGCAGATCGGCTATGGCCTGTTCATCGCGCTGGCGCATGCGGGCTGGTTCAGTCTGGTCGCGGTCTGCTTCTCCGCCGATGCCATCCGCGAGCGTTTGTTGTCGTTACGTCACTGGATCGACCGCACCTTCGGTGTTCTGCTCGTCGGCTTCGGGATCATGCTGGCCGTTGCGCGCGGCAGTCGCTGAGCGGCACGCAATCGACTTGATCGAGGGCTCGGCTGCCACATAGATTCCTACGATGGACATCGACGAGCTGCGGCCGATGAAGCTCACGTATGGCGCGATCGAAAGCACGCCGCGCCTGCGCAAAGCGATCGCGTCGGCCTACGCGCGCCAGTCGGCCGTCAACGTGATCGCACTTCACGACTGCATGCACGATGCCGCGAGCTTCCCGACCGCGATCACCGCCTGCTCGATCTCCGGCGACCACGGGCTGCTGTAGTTCAGCCGGATGAAGTTCCGGTAGTTGTCCGTGATCGAAAACATGTAGCCGGGCCCGATCGTGATGCCCTGCTCCAGCGCGAGCTGGTACAGGCGCATCGCGTCGACCTGTGCCGGCAGCTCGACCCACAGCACGTAACCACCCGCCGGGCTCGAGATGCGCGTGCCTTCCGGGAAGAACCGCGACACCATCGCTCGCATCAGGTTCGCCTGCTGCGCATACGCCTTGCGAATCCGCCGCAGGTGATGCTCGTAGCCGTCGCGTTCGAGAAACTCGGCGATCGCGAGCTGCGGCAGCGACGGCGTCGCCAGCGTGTTCAGGAACTTCAGCTTCTCGACCTGATCCCGATAGCGCCCCGGCAACGCCCAGCCGATCCGGTAGGCGGCCGTCAGGCTCTTCGAGAACGACGAGCAGTGCAGCACGATCCCGTTGCGGTCATAGGACTTCAGCGCGCTCGGATGCGACTCGCCGAAATACAGTTCGTTGTACACGCCGTTCTCGATGATCGGCATGTCGGCTTTCGTTGCGTATTCAACCAGTTCGCGCTTGCGCTCGTCGGGCATCTGGAAGCCGAGCGGGTTCTGAAAGTTCGGCATCACCATGCACGCGGCGATCGGCTGCGACTTTGCAATGGCCGCCAGCGCCGCGATGTCGATTCCGTATTCCGGGTGCGTCGCGACCTCGATCGCCTTCATCCCCATCCGCTCGATCGCGTGCAGCATCGCGTAGAACGTCGGCGACTCCACCGCGATCGTGTCGCCCGGTTTCGCGACCGCCTGCAGGCACAGATTGATCGCCTCCGTCGCGCCGACCGTCACGATGATCTCGTTCGGATCGACCGACATTCCGTTTTCCAGATAGCGCCGTGCGATCTGCCGGATCAGGCGCGGATGGCCCGGCGGCAGCCCGTCCGTCACGCCCCACAGCGACTTGTCGCGGCCGGCCGCATACGCATAGCGGTTCAGCTTCTCGAACGGAAACAGGCTCGGGTCCGGATACGGCGAACCGAGCGGCACGGCGTCGTCGGTGCCGATCGAACGCAGCGTCGACAGCACGAGCCGGCTCATGTCGACCGACGACGAGATCGCGATCGGCTTCGACGGCCGCAGTTCACGCACCGGCGCGTGGTTGTCGTCACGGCGCAGGTTCACGAAGTAGCCGGACTGCGGGCGGCTTTCCAGCAGCCCGCGGCTTTCGAGCAGCAGATATGCATGCAGCACGGTCGTGATGCTGATCCGGTGCTGCTGGCTCGCCTGACGTACCGACGGAATCCGGTCGCCGTGCCGGTACACGCGCTGGCGGATCAGGCGCTCGATGTCGTCCGCGAGTTTTTCGTAGAGCTTCATCGCACGCTCCCCGCCGGCCTGCGCATGCGCGCCGCCGTCCCGTACGCGTCCGATACGCGCATGTGCTGCCCGCCGACCGGGCTGTCGTTCTGCCTGATTGCTCCCTCCGGTTTTGCCTTTTCCATCGCAGTGGCTCGCTTTTGAAGATGCGCCGGGAGGATTCCGTTACAACGGGATCCACGGCACTGTGCACTTGATGGAAGAATCTTAAGAGAAGAACAGTTGGCGACGGGTACACACATCGATCACGCGAACAAGAGTACAGTTCGGCGCGCCTCGCGCATGGCGGCGCAACTGTACATCTTATGAAATGGCCGAACGGCCGGAGGGCTTGCGCGCATCCTGAAACCGGCCGAACGCGCGCTCGAAACGGAGCGCCAGCACCGCCTGAACCGGTTGTCGGATCTTCCATTGGGCGTGATGGCGCGCCATCGCAGGCACGTGCTGTCGCTCGTGGTCGCCGAACCGGTTGCGCAAGGGAGGATCACGATCGACGAACGCCACGCGCGCGCGGCGCGTGGGCGGTGCATTGCGCGACCGGGCGCGTGACGTGCGACGGCGAGCCCGTGGGACCCGCGATCGACCCGCCGCCGTCGCCGCTGCGCGCGGTGCCGTGGCTGCCTTACGACGAAGCGCTGCTGCAGCGGATCGTCGCCGTCGTGGCGGGTTGCTCGACTGAGTGGGTGCAGTCAGATCGAGCCGAACAGCGCGCGCGGCCGGTCCTTCAGCGTGCCGGCGAGGATTCGCAGCCCGTTGACGAGTTCGTCGCGCGTGGCCGGGCACGCGAGGTTGATGCGCACGCCGTGCTCGAGTTCCGCGCGATCGACCGCGAACGTCGACGACGGCATCACGATCACGCCGCGCGCCTTCGCGTTCGCGGCGAAGTCGTCGGCGCGCCACGGCGGCGGCAGCCGCAGCCACACGAACATGCAGGCGGGATCGGACCTCAGTTGCCCGGCCGGCAGCAGCTCCCGCGCGAGATCGACGCGCGCGCGGATCTCCGCGAGTTGCGCGGCCATGATCCGCTCGGCAGTGCCGTCCTCGATCCACACCGTTGCAATCAGCATCGACGTGGGCGCCGGCATCCATGCGGTGGTGCGCACCGCTTCCGCGCACAGCGCGACGCTGTCGCGCGGGCAGCTCAGATAGCCGAGCCGCAGCCCCGGCGCGAGAATCTTCGACGTCGCACCGATATGAAACGTCAGCTCGGGACACAGCCCCGCGATCGCCGGCAGCCGGTCGCGCACGAGCGGCCCGTATACGTCGTCTTCGATGATCGTCACGTGATGGCGCCGCGCGATATCGACGAGCGCCATCCGGCGCGCGAGGCTCATCGTCGTCACGGTCGGGTTCTGCAGGTTCGGCACGACGAAGATCGCCTTGACGGGTGTGCGCTGGCAGATCCGTTCGATCTCGTCGGGCAGCAGGCCGTCGTCGTCGGCCGGCGCGCTGACGATCTCGAACTGGAACACCGGCGCGAGCGCCTTCAGGCCGTAATACGTGAGGCGGTCGGCGACGATCACGCCCTCGGTGCCGATCAGGCTGTTCAGTACCGCATAGAGCCCGTGCTGCGCGCCGCTCGTGACGACCACCTGGTCGCGCGACGGCGCGAAGCCCGGTGCGGCGAGCCACTGCGCGCCGGCCGCGCGTGCCCAGTCGGGCCCCTGCGGCGGCTGGTATTCCTGCAGCGACGCGAAACGCGGGTCGGCCGGCAGCTCACCGAACGTCCGGGCGAGATTCGCCAGGAACTCGCCCGTCGCCGGACGATTCACCGTCAGATCGATCACGCCGTTGCCCGCGGCGAGCGACGCCCGGGCCGGCTCGATGCTCGGCATCGCGCCGCCGGTGACGAGCGAGCCGCGCCGCTTGCTGCCGATCACGAGGCCCCGCAGCTGCAACTCCTTGTACGCACGCGATACGGTCGACACGTTGATGCCGAGCTCGGCCGCGAGCTGGCGCTGCGGCGGCAGGCGGCTACCCGGCGGGTACATGCCGTTGCGGATTTCCGCCTCGATCGAGCTGGATACCTCGACATAGGTCGGCCGCTTCGCCTGCGCCGGCACGGCGTCGGCTCGCTCTCCGGAAATTTTGTCTGCTGCCATGTATCGCCCATGTCCACACAAAAAGCGTTTGTCTGCCATTTAAACCTGTCCGGCGATTGTAGCCGACATCCCCGTCCGATCAAACATCTGCCGAAAAGGCCGCCGAATCACGCGGTTGGAATCGGGTAAACGCTAGGCCCACACAATCGATTTTTGATTGCACACAAAAAATTACTGTGTGATTCTTAATCCCATCTTTGTGTGAACCAGCGTGCCGGAGGAGAAGCTTCATGGCGAACATCGCCATCGTGGGTGCAGGCTTCATCGGGCTCGGCGCGGCGGCATGGCTGCAGCGCGACGGGCATCGCGTCACGCTGTTCGATCCGGCCGGGGTTGGCCACGGCGCATCGTTCGGCAACGCCGCGACGTTCGCGCCGTATGGCTGCGTGCCCGTCAACGGCCCGTCCGTGTTCCGCGACATGCCGCACTTCCTGTTCGCCGCCGACAGCCCGCTACGCATCCGCTGGCCGTACCTGCTGCGCGGCGCGCCGTGGCTCGCGCGATTCCTCGCCGCGTCGACACCCGCGCGTCATGCGCGCAGCGCCGGCGCACTGGCCGCGCTGCTGTCGCGCGCCGCCGACGGCTATGCGCCGCTGCTCGCTTCCACGCGACTCGCAGCATTCGTGCGGCCGCGCGAATGCCTGTATCTGTATGCACGGCAGGCGTCGTTCGACGCCGCGCAGCCGTCGCTGGCGCTGCGGCGCCGGCTCGGCGTGCCGTTCGACACGCTCGACGCTGACGCGATCCGCCGGCTCGAGCCGGCACTCGCGCCGATCTTCACGCGCGGCGTGCTGTTCCATGGAAGCTGGCATTTCTCCGATCCATGCGGATTTCTCGACGCCCTGTTCGCGCACCTCGCAACCGGCGGCGCGACGCTCGAACGCGCGCAGGTCGAACGAATCGAGCCGGTCGGCGACGGCGTGAACGTGCATGCGGGCGGTGCGGCCGGCATCTTCGATCATGTGGTGATTGCCGCCGGCGCCCGGTCGCGCGCGCTCGCCGCCGCGTGCGGCGACACCGTGCCGCTCGATACCGAGCGCGGCTACCACGTGCAGTTCGGTGCGCACGAACTGATCGTCACTCGACCGGTCGGCTGGGCCGAACGCGGTTTCTACATGACGCCGCTCGACGAAGGACTGCGCGCGGCCGGCACCGTCGAACTCGGCGGCTTCGACGCCGGCATGAATCGCTCGCTGGTCGCGCTGCTCACGCGTTCCGCGCGCGAAGCGCTGCCGTCGCTCGGCACGCCGACGCGTAGCTGGCTCGGCTTTCGGCCGACGCTGCCGGATGGCGTACCCGTGATTGGCCGCGCGCGGCGCAGCGAGCGCGTGATCCACGCATTCGGCCACCAGCATCTCGGCGTCACGCTCGCCGGGATCACCGGGCGGATCGTCGCCGATCTCGTCGCGCGACGCGCGCCGCCGCTGGACCTCGCACCTTACCGGGCCGCGCGATTCTGACGCGCGCCCCAACCTTCACCCCTGCAAGGAGGCATCATGAATCGTCGTAACTGGCTGGCATGGCTGGCCGTCTGCTCGATCGGCACGGTCGCCGCGTCCGCGCAAGCCGCGGACCCGGAACCCATCAAGATCGGCTTCGCCGGCCCGCTGACGGGGCCGGTCGCGCGCGTCGGCAAGGATCTGCAATACGGCGCGCAACTCGCGCTCGACGAGGAGAACGCGAAACATCCGACCATCGGCGGCAAGCCCGTGCACTTCGTGCTCGACGTGCAGGACGACCAGGCCGACCCGCGCATCGCGATCCAGGTCGCGCAGAAGCTCGTCGACGACGGCGTGGTCGGCGTGATCGGCCACTACAACTCGGGCTGCAGCATTCCCGCGTCGGCCGTCTACAAGCAGGCGAACATCGCGATGATCACGCCCGGCTCGACCAATCCTCAACTGACGATGCAAGGCTTCAAGAACGTGTTCCGCACGATGGGGCACGACGGTGTAGGCGGCGTGGTAGCCGGCCGCTTCGCGGTCGAACAGTTGAAGGCGAAGCGGATCGGCATCATCGACGACCGCACCGCGTTCGGCCAGGGGCTCGCCGACGCATTCGAGAAAGGCGTGAAGGACGCGCACGGCAGCGTCGTCGATCGTGAATACACGAACGACAAGGCCGTCGACTTCCGCGGCATCCTGACGACGATGAAGAGCAACAACGTCGACCTGCTGTTCTTCGGCGGCCTCGACGAACAAGGTGCGATGCTCGTCAAGCAGATGCGCTCGCTCGGCATCCGCGCGCAGATGTTCGGCGCCGGCGCGCTCAAAAGCAATGCGTTCCTGAAGATTGCCGGCAACGCGGGCGAAGGCACGCAGGATCTCGAGCCAGGCCCGGCGCTCGACAAGCTGCCGTCCGCGATCGCGTTCGCGCAGCGCTACAAGGCGCGCTTCAACCAGGACGTCGAGCTCTATGCGCCGTTCGCGTACGACGCGGTGCTCGCGATGATCGCGGCGGTCCACAAGGCCGGTTCGGTCGACCGCGCCAAGATCGTCGCGAGCTTGGCCGGCGTGTCGGTCACCGGTGTGACCGGGAAGATCTCGTTCGACGAGCGCGGCGATCTGATCAAGCCGCCCTACACGCTGTTCCGCGTCGAACAGGGACAGTGGCACAGCATTCGCACGGTCGGCGGCGCGTCGAACTGATCGACTGATCGACTGATCGACGCCGGGCCGCGCCGGCGGCAGGCAGCGTCAGCGCGCCGCCTGCTGCCGCTGCACCTCCTGCGCTTTCATCTGCAGATACGCGCCCCGCTCGACTTCGTGCAGTTGCTGCGGATACTGCTCGGTGGCGTCGAACCAGCGCCCAAGGCGCTGCTCGAGCGGTTTGTCGAGCGTCGCCAGATACGTGTCGATCGCGAGGTAGTAGCGCATCGTGTTGCGCTCCAGCAATCCGCGCACGCCGCCGATGTATTGCGGCTGCGCGGCCGATGCGCCGCTCGCGAGCGTGAACCCGACCTTGTCGCTGCCGGCCGTCGCGAGGTAGGTCTTCATCGCCATGCGGCCGACGGTGCCGAAGCCGTACGAATACGTGAGATGCAGGAACGTGCGCGAGGCGCCGATCGGCACGGCCTCCAGCGCGATCCGGTAATCCTTCGTGCCCATCGGGCCGCTGTCGGCGGTCAGGTCGACCTGGAAGTAGTCGGGCGTCGCGGCGGCCACGCCGTAGCGGAACTGCACGCGATAGGTATCCGACAGCTTCTGCTCGATCTTGCGGCCGAGGTTCACGTCGAGCACAGGGCCGGTGCTGCCGGTCGACGCATGGCAATACTTCGTGTTCAGGTGCAGGATCAGCACCGCGCACCAGTTGGCGGGGCCCTGCGCGGGATCGTTGAGCTTGCCGTTCACGACGGCGAACGGATAGTCGACGACCGCGTAGATGTCGCCCTTCAGCGACGACGACGCCTCGGACGATTCGAGGTACAGCGGGCGGTGGAACGGGTTGTTCTTCAACTGCTCGCCGAGGCTGTGATAGCGGTCGAGCAGCGCCGCCGCGCCGTTCGCGCCGAACGACAGCGCACTCCAGCCGACGCATAGCGCCGCGACGAGCGCGTGCCATGCGCGGCGAGCATATCGCGGGGCTTGCGGGTGTCGGGTTGTCTCCATTCTTGTGCTCCAGTGCGGCGTGCGGGGTTGGCGCGCCTGTTCCACGGAAGATGCTGACCGCTATCGGCTTCGCTTCACCGGGGCCGGCAATTGCGCGGCGGTGATCCGAATCAGGGTCGACAGCCATTCGCGGTCGTCCCAGCGGTCGCCGCCGATGACGAGATGCGGCTTTGCTGCCGGATACGGTGGAGCTTCGTCGCAGGTACCGACAAACGCACGCCCGTCGGACGTCGGCTTGACGAACAACCGGTCGTCGCATACCAGCGCGACCATCTTGCCGTCACAGTAGATTCCGTATTCGCCGAACATCTTGCGGGCCGACACCGTGCCGGCCGAGGCCATCTGCTCGACGATGAAATCGACGGTTCCCTGACTCGATGCCATCCATCCGCTCCGTGACCGAATAACCGTTCTGACCGTCATCGATGCCGTGTCGTTCCGTTCGATCCGCTCGCGCCCCGCTTATTTGTCAGCCGAAAACGCGCTCGACATCTGCCGCGCCCGCTTCACGTCATCCCCGTGCAGATAGATCGACGTCGTCGAGATCGACGCATGCCGCAGGTTGTCGCGCACCGTCGTCAACTCGGCGCCCCGCGCGAGCGCGTGCGTCGCATGTGTATGCCGCATCCAGTGCGGGCTCGCCTGCCGCAGCTTCTGCGCGAGCGCAGGGTTGTCGGCATCGACGAGCGCGGCCGTCTGCGCGAAGAACCGCTGCATCAGCTTCCACAGCCGCACGCTCGTGATCGCGGCCGCGCCGTCTTCCGCGAGGCTCGGAATCAGCGGCGTATCGGGCCGCCAGCGCACCGGCGTGACCGGCAGCCGCCGCGCGACCAGATAGCGATCGAGCGCCGTGCGCGCGAGCGGCGGCAGCGCGACGCGCGCGGCCTTGCTGCCTTTGCCGATCACCTTCAGCCACGTGTCGCCGTGCGCGTCCGTATCGATGTCGCCGAGCGTCGCGCCGACCAGCTCGCTCGCGCGCAGCCCCGTCGCATAGCCGAAATCGAGAATGAAGCGCAGCCGCTGCGCGGCGGCCGGCGTCCAGGCGGACGCCGGCGCGCCGGACGGCTTGTCCTTGCGAAACTCGAGCCCGTCCGCAATCGTGCGCACGAGCAGCCATTCGCCTTCGGTGAACGCATGCGACGTGTCGAGCGCATTCGCGCCGCGCGTGTCGCGCACCTTGACGCCCGCGAACGGATTCGCGAGCAGGTAGCGCTGCTCGATCAGCCAGCGGAACAGCGCGCCGAGGACCGACAGCGTGTACGCGGCCGAGCGCGCGGACAACCCGCCCGAAAACGGCCGCCAGTCCGGCGCGCCGCGCGGCCGCACGGGGCCGACCCAGCGTTCGTGCGGCGTCGGGCGCCGGATGAACGCGCGATACGCGAGCGCATCCTCGGTCGTCAGCGACGACAGCGCACGGCCGCGCTCGACGATCGCCCACAGGATCAGCCGCTCGGCCTCCTTCCGGTACGCGCGCCGCGTCGCGGCCGATTCGTGCAGCGACAACCACGCGCGCACGGCCGCGTAGTCGTTGTCCGCATCGAGCGTGCTGGTGGCGCGCGGCGCGCGGAACGTGCCGGCCGATCCGTCGACCTCATGCGGCAGCTTCAGTTGCTCCCATGGCACGATGCTGCCGCGCGGCGTCGCGGCGATCAGCGCGCGCGCCCGCTCGGTCAGGTCGGGATGCGCGGAAAAGAACGCCTCGATACGCCGCGCGCTCGCCACACCGAGCCCCGCGATCGCGCGCCACCACTGGCGCCGGCGCGGAATTCGCACGGTCAGGTCGGCCAGCGTCGCGATCCCGTGCGCACGCAGCGCGACGACCGCACGCGCCGGCAGCCACAGGCCGACGTCGTCGCTGATCTGCGGCACCGGCGCGCGCGCATGGCGCAGCACGCCGATCGCATCGGTCGCGGCCTTTGCCATCTGCATGCGCTCGCTGTCGGCATGACCGAGCTGCTCGGCGAGATCGGGCCGCCCGGCCTGCCGCGCGACCCGCACGAGGCGACGTCGAATTGCGCCGATCACGCCGCGCGCCGAGCGCCCTTCGCCGAGCCGACCGGGCAAATAGCGCTCGACGGCCTGGCGCACGGTCATGCCCGCGTACCACGCACGCAGCGCGGCCAGTTCGTCGGCGTCGGGAAAGCCTGCGGGCGCAGGCGTGGAATCGGGGGAAGGCGGCAGGGTGAGGCGCGGTGTCATGGGCGCAAGTTTGACAGAACTGCGCACGGTCGCAAACGCCCGAAGCGCGGTACGACAGCGATGCCGGACGCAACCGGCATCGCGCAACAGCGCTCAGCCCGCCACGGGCATGCGCCGCATTTCCGACAGGTAAATGAGAATCAGCGACACCCACACGATTCCGTACAGGAACATGAAGCAGGACGTGCGCACGCGGAGCAGGTCGAACAGCATGCCGAACAGGATCGGCAGCAGGAAGCCGCCGAGCCCGCGCCGGCTCTGGTACGAACGCCGGACGTCGTCGTCTCGACGATCGCGCGCCAGGCGTCGACCGGCGCCAAGCGTGCGGCGGCGTTCGCGCCCCAGCCTCACCCATGCGCTGCGCACCAACGGATGCTTCGGACGTTTCGCGCAATAAATATAGCAGGAGTACGAATCACTTGGTGAGCGGCCGCATTGTTCGTGGTTCGTGGTTCGTTCTCGCTTTTCAGGTCTTTTCGCAAACCATGATTATTCAAGGAAGTGAAATACAGGTTGTAAAGGACCATCGGATTTCGATCGCTGCCGATTGATGGGCACCACCTGCTATGCTGCACGCGGGCGCTCCGCTGCGCCTGCCCGTCCGGTTCCGCATGGATCAGTCGGGCGCAATCCGCCTCGAATGGCATTGAATGAACGGCGATTCCCCTCGGGTAATCGCCGGCCCGCAGCACGTTGTTTATAGAAGACTGCGCAACCCGTTCGAAGGTTTACCGGCCGTCGGTCAATCACTCCATTACCTATAAGAACCGCATTTTCATGACATCCCGCTTTTTCACCGCATGCATTGCCGCCGCCATCGGCTGCGCCACGCTGCCCGCCGCTCACGCCCGTACCTATATCGCGCCGACGACATCGCTCGGCAAAGGCGCTTACGTCCATCAGTTCGTGCTGCGCGACCCGGTCACGCACCAGCCGCTGCCGAATGCCCGCTATCGGCTGTTCCTGCCGGGCCAGGTCATCGCGGGCCTGCCGGTCAAGCCGGGCCAGCACGACAGCGTGGTCTTCGGCACGACCGACGCCGCCGGCCGCACCGTGCGGATCCGGCTGCCGAAATCGCATCCGCAGAAGCAGTGGGTGTTCAACCCGGTCATCGGCGACGGCGACCTGGGCGAATCGTTCCGGCTGGTCGATGCGGCCGGCGACGCGCCGCTGCGCGGCTTCCCTTACCTGCTGGACGTGGAGCACGAATATCTGGCGTGCGGCCACTCGGACGCGAACGGCTACACGTACTACGCGCAGTCACGCACGCCGCGCACCGTCAATCTGTACACCGGGATGCTGGGCGAATCAGCCGACACCGACTGGTGCGCGGGCCCAGGCGCCGCCATCGCGAACAGCGCGAACGAACCGGGCGCGCCGGACCTGTACACGCAATACCTCGGCAGCCTGGTCGCCAACGGTGACCGGATCGGCAGCGAATTGCGCCAACAGATCGTCATCAAGCTGCTGTCGCTCGCGGTCGCCGAACGCGACGCCGGCCGCGTGGCCGCCGTGCTCGACCTCGGCGAGATCCCCGACGACCGCCTGAACGACACCGGCTATCGGCTCGTCGACGCGGGCGTCGCAGTCGATCGCGGGCTGGCGATGATCGACACGCATCTCGCGAAATCGCCCGACGATGCGTATGCGCTCGACAGCAAGGGTTGGGCGCTGTATCGGCTCGGCCGCGACGACGAAGCGCTCACGTGGTTCGACCGCTCGATCGCGATCTTCGAGAAGAAGGGTGACGGCGACAGCGATACGCGCGAGGCTTGGGCAACCGGCCTGACGCACAAGGGCGAGGTGCTGTGGAAGCTGGGCCGCCAGGATGAAGCGCGCGATGCGTTCGCGCAGGCGCGGAAGATTCAGCCGAAGAACACGGAGCTGGCGGAAACGTTGAAGCGGCTGAATGTGCAGGAAAAGCCGGCCGACGCAGGCGCGTCGGCATCCGGTACGACCGGCACGTGACACGTCACCGGCCCGCCACACGCGGCAGGCGGTGATCGTCGGGCCCCGGCGGTCACTGCCGGGCGCCGGCACGCGCCGTTACGGGAAGACGGCGCTTTCCCCGCCTCACCCTTCGCCCTTGGGCCCCGGGTTGAGCATCACGACGAAACCGGCCACGCCGACGATCAACGCGATCGCACCGCCGCGCAGCGCGATCGTTTCGTCGAACAGCAGCCCGGTCACGACGGCCATCATGCCCGCGAGCGACAAGAACACGGCGATCGTCGCGACGACGATGCGGGACTGGCGACGTATCATCGCGCGCCCCCGTGTCAGGCTGCCGTGGCGGACGCCGGCACGCCGCCGTCGTCGCCGCGAACCAGCAGCACCGGGCACTTCGCGCCGCGCACGAAGCGCTCGGCGACGCTGCCGAGCAGCACGCGCCGGATGCCGCGCCGCCCGTGCGTGCCGACCACCGCGAGCTCGATGCCGCGCTCCTTCACGTAACGCTGCAGGCGTTCCGCGATGTCCTCGCCGATGCTCTCGGTCTCGACGAGTTCGCCCTCGCCCTTCGCACCGGCCAGTGCGATGATCTGTTCGGCTTCACGCAGCACCTTGCGCCCGTCGTCGCGGATTTCCTCGACGAGCGCGTGCGGATCGAAGCGGCCCGCGTACGTGAACAGCACCGACTTGTCGACCACGTATACGACGCTGACGTGCGTATCGGCCGCCAGCGCCACCTTCACGGCCTCGGCAAGCGCCTGTTTCGACGAAGCGCTGCCGTCGATGGCCACCATGATCTTCTTGTACATACGAACCTCGCTGGGGTGAGTTGCCGCGAGCGGTCGCGCGCGGCCATGCCCCCATCATCGGCGGACTGCGGGTTCGAAGGTTGACGGCGATCAAGGTCCATCCGAAGCCGGTCGTGCGGCGAAGCGCCACGTGCGGAAATCGGCGTGCCAGGCCTGCAGCCGCGCCGCGCAACCGAGCAGCCATGCCGCCGAAGGCGCTATCATCGGATCTGCGATCTTCGTCCGGCCCCTTTTTGCCGGTTCACTTTCAACTCGCTCAACCGACATGACCACGACTACCGAACGCGTGGACGGCGCCGCCCAGCATCTCGTCGCCGCCCGCCATGCCGGCGCGCCCGGCCCGCTGCTGCCCGACGCCTTCCGCCCCGAGAACGTCGACACCGCGCTCGCGATCCAGCATCGCGTCGCCGATCTGCTCGGCGAAACGATCGGCGGATGGAAATGCGCATTGCCGCCGCCCGACCGCGTGATCGTCGCGCCGATCTTCGCGTCGACGATTCGCGAAGCCGATGCGCCGTACCGCGTCGTCGGCGGCCCGATCGTGCGGATCGAGCCTGAAATCGCGTTCGTGCTCGAGCGCGACCTGCCCGCCCGCGCGCAGCCGTACGACGAGAACGACGTGCGCGGCGCGATCCGCGAAGTGCGCATCGTGCTCGAGGTATTGGGCTGCCGCTATGCGGAGCCCGCGCGCGCGTCGAAGTTCGAACTGCTCGCCGACGGGCAGTTCAACCAGGGGCTGTGCGTGGGCCCCGTCGTGCCGGACGGCCTGAACGTGCCGCTCGAGACGCTCGCGCTGTCGTTCGACGGCGCACTGAATCGCACGATCGACGGCCGCCATCCGGACGGCGATCCGCTCAAGCCGCTCGTATGGCTGGTGAATTTCCTGGCCTCGCGCGGCGACGGCGCACGCGCCGGCCAGATCGTGACGACCGGCTCGTATGCGGGCGCGATCGACGTGCCGCTCGGCGACGCGCTGACCGTGCGCTTCGGCGAGCTCGGCAGCCTGTCGGTGATGCTGACGGCGTAACCGGTCACGGGCGCCGCTGCCCGGGCTGGCGTGAAGGCCGCGTCGACGCGGCCACGCCGATGCCGGCGGCGATCCTGATGAACATGCAGCACGCTCCCCACGACGTCGACGGCGTCACGAGCAGCAGCAGATCCACGACGGCGGGTTGGCGGCGGCCATCGCCGGCTGCATGCCGGGCCGCTCCCGTTTCGCGGCTCGCCGGTCGGTTCCGTCCTGCCCGGCGTGATAACGTTGCACATCGTCGCCCTCGGTTCGAACAACGGGCACGCGAACCGCTTTCACGCCCATACGCCATGTCGCTGACACCGCTGCCCGCCCTGCTCGACGAAATCCTGCACACCGTCACGCGCCGCTACCGGCTGCCGCCGTTCGACGGCGCGCCGACGCCAGCCGACGCCGCGAACCCGGCGGCGACCCTTGCGCGCGTGATCGAGGACGCACGCCGGATGCTGGCCGACGGCCGGTCTCCCGGCACGGCTCTGCGGCAGCGCTTCGTCGATGCCCTTGCGCACATGAT
This sequence comes from Burkholderia sp. SIMBA_062, assembly GCF_046534765.1. Lineage (NCBI taxonomy): Bacteria > Pseudomonadati > Pseudomonadota > Betaproteobacteria > Burkholderiales > Burkholderiaceae > Burkholderia > Burkholderia sp. SIMBA_062. The sequence goes on along the minus strand of NZ_JAWRYD010000014.1, from coordinate 60,323 downwards.
TCGCGCTGCGATGGATGCGCATTCCGGCGATCACGCGTTTCAGGCGTCAGTCCTGCGGCACGACGCGGCGAGCGTGCGCGAATACGCATCGCTGCACGCGCACGCCGAGCAGGACCGGCGCGCGCTGCACTCGGCCGTCAACGCGATCGCGCACCCGGCCAAACTCGAGCGCAGCGCCCAGGCGTGGCAGCGCGACGGGCTCGCGCGGTTGCATGCGGCCGCAACGTCCGCAGAGTGGGGCGAACTCCATGCCACACTGGAGCAACTGCTCGCGCTGCCCGGCATGGCGACCGACACCGCATTCGAGCAAGACATCGTGAAGTTGAAGGACGGTGCCGCGCTCGAACGCCTGCTGCGTCTCGACGCGCTAGCATCGGACGAGCACGTCCGCCGTTATCGCGCACTGTGGGTCCGGCAAGGTCCGCTCGAAGGCAGCACGGTCGCCGTCGCGCAGGGCGTCGCGTCCCAGCAGCGCGGCGCGGCCGTCGAAGCGCTGGCCGCGCGGGCGCTCGACGCACTGGCCCGCCGGCTCGACGCGGTGGACGAGCGGCGCACGTACCGCGTGGTCACGTCGATGCGCGTGCCGTCATCGATACCGGGCCGCCACGACCGCGCGAAAACCGAATGGGACGCGATCCTGCTCGAGCGCACACGCGGCGACGAAGCGGCGCCCGCGTGGAACGTGCGCTTCCTCGTCGAGGCGAAGGCGTCGGCGGATGCCGCGACGACCGATTTGCCGCGACTGCTGCGCGGCCTGAACCTGCTCGCGCAGGCCGACGCGGACACGATCTATTCGTTCGAGACGCACCAGGGCACGGTGCGCGTGCACGGCGCGTCGCTGCGCGCGTTGACGACCGACGACGCGGCGCTGCAGCGGGAAGTACTCTATTGCTGCGATGCGTCCGCGGACGCGACGCCGCGCCTGCTGGGCGCCGCGAGCCGGATGCAGTTGCTGTCGGCGCAGGCGAGCCTCGAATACGCGAGCGCGCTCGCGCAGCAGCCCGATGCCGATCCGTCCGGCCTCGGTGTGATCTGGCAGGCGCTGCTGACGCAACCGCAATGGCATGCGGTGCTGCATCAATACCCGTCGTTGCGGCAGGTTCGCGAACTGATGGTGGCAATCGACGACTTGCGCGCCGCGATCGACGACGCGGACGAAGGCGGCGTCGCGAGCAGCGCGTGCGGGTGATGGCCGAAGCGGGCCGCCGCACGACCGCCACGCGCGGCCCGCTCAGTTGGTGAGCACGCCGAACGGCAGCGTCCATCCCGCCAGCCGGCCGCCGTCGCCCCATCGATCGTCGGCCGCATCGCACGGCAGCAGCACGGGCGCGGCCGCACACTCGAGCGTTTCCTTCGGCGTATGGCCGAACTCGGCCTTGAACAGCCTGTGGAAATACTTCTCGTCGGGAAAGCCGTGCGCCCACGCGATTTCCGCGATGCGCCGGTGCCGGCGCTGCGGATCGCCCAGCACGTGGTAGGCGTGACGCAAGCGCCTGCGCGTGATCTGCCGCATCACGCCGCCGTCCTCCTTGAACAGCTGATAGAGCCGCGCCCTCGACACGCCGATGTCCCGGCAGATCCGGTCGGGCGTCAGGTCCGGTTCCAGCAGGTGCATGTCGATGTAGCGCCGCACGCGCTCGACCAGCGCGTTGTCGATCGGGCCGCGCGCGTCGTCGAGTGCCTGGGCGCTCGGCGCCACCGCCGCCGCCAGCAGCAGCAACAACGATTGCACGACGCTCGGCACGTCGTGCATGCGCAGGTCCGGCAGATTCCGGAACAGCGACAGCATCTGGTCGCCGACGAGGCGGCCCACGCCGCTCGTCAGCGTCTGCCCGTGCGCCCGCGCCGCATGGCTCGGCAGCAGGTATCTGGGCACGACCAGGCTGATCACGTCGCCGGCGTCGACGCGGCAGTCGTTGATCTGCGCGACGTCGTACACGAACACGTCGCCGGCGCGCTTGATCAGCTCGGGGCCGCCGGTATGGCACGCGAGCCGGCCGCCGAGCAGCAGCGTGAAGCGGATCGAGTCCTGCCCGTCGAGCCGGATCCGCCGGGTGGTCCGGTGAACCGTATAGGTCGGCGCGCGCGAGCGCCATTGACGGCCCGACAGGATCAGCGGGCCGAGCGCGGCGCCGCTCGCTTGCGCGTCGAACGGGCCGTGGCCGCCGGCGTCATCCAGCCGGTAGTCGCACAGCATGTCCTTGACCCAGACGTGGAACCGGTCCGGCTCGGGGTAATCGGTTGTGCGAAACTTGAAAACAGGGACGAATGCCGCTTGATCCATGACGGTTTTTTTATCGAGCCGACGGGAAGGAATGAATCGGTTCGTCGATTATCGGACCAAATTGCGCCGGCGCAAGGCCCGCGCGGCATATCGTCCACACAAGCGGTCGAGCGACGCCCTGCGGCGGGCGTCGTCGTGATCGCGGCCATCAGCGTTGCGGATGGCACTCCCAGTTGTTGTACGTCGGCCGATCGATCGGCGTGAGCCCCGGAATCATGAACACCGTACAGCCGAAACGCCGCCCCTTGCCCGTCGTCGCGTTGTAACTCACGTTCTGGCCGCCCAGCCCGTCCTTCTTTCCGTACTGCACGTTGGCAATGGTGATCTCGTCGGACGACGCGAGCCCGAGCGTCTTCGCGGTCGACGTCTGCACGTCGACCATGTTCATCTGCGTCGTGCCGCACGCGGACAGCACGAGGCTGGCGACCGCGGCGCCCAGCGCGGTCCGTACTGTGCAATGCAAGGTTTTCTTCATCGTTTCTCCTCCGGTTTCCCGCGCGACGCGATTACGAGCCTGGGGTATAGAAACTGGACTGCAGTTGGCTGCCGATACTCGCGACATACGACTGCCAGACGAGCGCCATCGACCCCGTGCCGTTGACGGCCAGCGCCGGCCACGATGCGCTCTGCGCCGCCACCGTCGACGCGCTCCACGCACCGTTCCGGTAGGTGGCCGCGATGACGGCCGACGCGCCCGGCAAGCCCGTGTCCTGCCATGCGGCCGTCACGTTGCCGGCCGCGTCGACCACCAGCGGCGGATACTGCGCGGCCGCCCCGTTCAGGTGCTCCGTCAGACGCTGCAGCGGCCCCCAGTTGCCGCTGGCATCGGACACGCTCGCCTGCAGGACGGCGCCCCCTTCGGCCCACATCGCGGCGGCCACGCCGTTTTCGTTGACGGTCAGCATCGGCGTCGCGATGAACCCCGTCGGCTCCGCGATCGCCGGCGCCACGGGCTGCGCGGGCTGCCATCCGGTGCCGGCCACGTAGCGTTGCGACATCGTCGCCGTGAGGATCTGCCCGCCCGTCACGTCGAGCCGCCCCCAGAGCAGCGTGATGTTGCCCTTCGCGTCCATGCCGGCCACCGGCGAGATGATCGTCGTGAACAGGCTCGAGTTCGACACGGCCTGGTTGACGTCGGTCCAGCCGTTGGTCGCGTCGTACGTGGCCGTCCACAGCGCCGACTTCGTATGGTTGGTCTGCCGCCACGCGAGCACCGCGCGACCGGACGGCAGCACCGACATCATCGGCCGCACGTTGTCGGTATCGCCGGTCACCGCGCCGGGCCCGGTCTGCACCGGCATCTGGATCAGCGCCGTCGGCGACCACTGTCCCGCCTGCGTATAGCGCGTCCATGCGATGCGTGTATCGAGCAGGCTGATCGATTGCGTCCAGGCGACAAGCGCGTTGCCCTGGCTGTCGATCCCGGCCGTATAGGACGAACCGGCCATGTCCGCCGCCAGCTCGAGCGGCGCGCCCCATCCGGTACCCGGGCTGTACGGGCGCGCCCACAGTGCGTACGTGTTCGGGCCCGGCATCCATTCCGTCCAGAACGCGACCGCCTGCCCGCTCGCATTGCCGACCAGTTGCGGCTGAACCCCCGTCAGCCCGTTCATCGAATGCGAACCGTCGCTCGTGTCGAGCCGCGTCGCGCTGGCCCAGCCCGAGCCCGGGACATAGCGTGCACCCCACATTTCATTGCCGTTCGCGCCGGCCGGGCCGACGGTCATCCACGTGGCGAGCGCATTGCCGCTCGCGTCGATCGTCACGCTGGGGTCGCCTTCCGGTCCCTTGCCGTCCACCGCGACGGCCGTCGACCAGCCCGCCTGCGGCTGCGCGGTGCCGCCGCCCGTCGGGCCGCCGCTCGAACCGCCGCCGGGCGGTGTCGTCCCGGACGGCGAACCGGGATTGACCGGCGTCGACGACGACGCGCCGCCGTTCGTGGCGACGTCGTCGCCGCCGCATGCGCTCAGCGCGAGAACGGCTGACATGACCAACAATGTGATGGGTTTCATCGGAATCCTCTTGTTTTCGTGTTCCGGCATGCTCTCGTCTGCCGTTGGCCGCAACGCCGTATCGCGTCGGTCGGCCGATCGATTAGCAATACTATTGAACAGGCACGCAAGGCGGCGCCGTTTCATGTCCCCGTCAGGACCGATTCCGTCGCGCGGATCGACCCAGACGCCGCCTTCTCCAGACCTCCCCCGTCGGACGGCGAAGACGACCGCTGGTCGTCTATCCCCGGATGTCCGTCACTGCCGGCTGCATCTTAATTCATGCGCTCCGGATTCAAGGTGGCGTTGCGTCTACAGTGAGTGGACTTCCATCTCGCCGGGCCGGCGACCGAAGCGGCTCGTGAGGTACGATACGCGCCGAGGCGAAATGCCTGCTGAGAGACCCGGCCCTCGCGGCCCCACACCAGTACAAGAAAAATGCCGAGAAACCCGACGCTGAACCGAAACCTGCTCGCCGCGCTGGCGGCCAGCCTGCTTTGCCTGCCTGCCGCCCACGCCAGTTCGGACGACAGCTGCAACGTGCCGCCCACGCTCCGCCAGAGTACGTACTCGTGCGGCAACGTGCCGATGCTGAGCCCCGCCAACGACACGCGCATCAACGCGATGCTGATGATGGTCGACAGCGCCAAGGTCGCGCGGGTGTTTCCGGACCCGAAGACCATCCCGCCGAAAGACCGGATCAGCCAGATGATCGTGCCGTTCCCGATGGATTTTTCCGGCTGGATCGATATCGGCCAGAAGGCGCCCGACCAGACTGGCGGCGCAGCGGACGCCGACGCACTGTCGAACCGGTACGCCGACGGCGAAGGCAGCATCTGTCGCAGCATGGACTCGGGCGCGGACGCGTTCAACGATGCGCTCGGCGGTGCCGGCGGCCTTCCCGCCGACGAAGCCGTCCGCCTGCGCGCGGCGCGCGCCGACATCGCGCAGAAAACCTGTGCCGCGGGCGGCGCGAGCGCCGCGTGGACGAAGCCGCCGGTCAAGTCGCCGCTCGGCCAGCAGTTCGCCGCGTACCTCGACGGCACGAACGCGTTCTACCGCGCCGACTTCCACACCGCGACGCGGGCCTTCGCGAGCGCATCGCACAGCGCGAACCCGTGGCTGAAGGAAACCGGCCTCTATATGGCCGGGCGCGCGCAACTGAACGCCGCGCAGGCCAACGCTTTCGACAACGACAGCCCGACGCCGTCGCGCGCTCGCGTCACGAAGGTGTCGCTCGACGCCGCGAACACCGTGTTTCGCACCTACCTGAAGGTGTATCCGCAGGGGCGCTATGCGGTTTCCGCGACCGGGCTGCTGCGGCGCGTCGCGTGGCTCGGCGGCGACGTCGCGCAGCAGGCCGACCTCTACGGCCACGCGCTCGCGCGCTGGTCGCCGGCGACGTCGAACGTGCCGCTGATCCAACTGGCGAACGAACTCGACAGCAAGCTGCTGTTCGGCTCGGAACTCGACGCGCGCCAGATCCAGTCGCCGACCGTGCTCGCGACCGTCGACCTGCTGCGCATGCGTACGTCGGACAGCAGCGATTCGAGCCGCGGCAAGCCGCTGACGCTGGACGACCTGCAAGCGCAGAAACCGCGCTTCGCGAACGCGCCCGCGCTGTACGACTACCTGCTCGCCACCTGGTATGTGCAGATCGGGCGCAAGCCCGATGCCGCGCTCGCGTTGCTGCCCTCCACGCCCGCCGTGCCGCTCGACTACTTCGGCTTGAGCCAGCAGGCGCTGCGCGCGTTCGCGCTGGAGGATAGCGGCCAGGGCGACAAGGCGCGCCAGCTGTGGCGCGACCTGATTCCGCTCGCGAAATTGCGCTTCCAGCGCGAGGCGCTGGAACTCGCGCTCGCGATCAACCTGGAGCAGGCCGGGCTCGTCAACGACGTGTTCGCCGACGATTCGCTCGTGCAAAACGCCGCGATCCGGGCCGTCCTGCTGCAGCGCTCGGCCAATGCGGACCTGTTGCGCACGCAGGCGCAGAACCCCGCGGCCGGCGGCGCGCTGCGCGACACCGCGCTGTACACGCTGCTGTACAAGGAGCTCACGCGCTCGCACTACGCCGATTTCATCGCCGATACCGCGCTGGTGTCCGGCGCGCCCGCCGATCCGTTGAAACCGTTCATCGCCTCCGGCACCCGGAACGACGACGGCTACGTGTGCCCGTCCGCGCGCGAGATCGCCGCGGCGCTCCAGCGGAATCCCGCCGATGCGAAAGGGCTGAACTGCCTCGCCGATTTCGTGCGCCTTCACCCGCCCGCAGCCGGCCTCGAAGGCGACCCGGTACCGCCGTGGATGCGCAACGCGTCGGCGGCGGCCGCCACGCGCGTGCCGCCGACGCTCGGCGGCGCGCCGTCTCAGTTCGCGGGCAAGCCGTACGAGCGGATGTCGAGCTACGTGACCGTGATCGCCGATGCGCAGGCCAGCCCGAACGACCGCGCGTACGCGCTCTACCGCTCGATCAAGTGCTATGCGCCGGGCGGCTCCAACGAATGCGGCGGCAAGGACGTGCCGAAGAACACGCGCAAGCGCTGGTTCGACATGCTGAAGACCGCCTATCCGGGCACCCCGTGGGCGCAGAAGCTCCGCTACTACTGGTGAGCGCCGCGTGAAGCGCATCGCGTGTGTCGCGCTGCTGCTGGCCGGCCGCGTCGCGCTGGCCGGCACCGTCGATGCCGCGCAGTACGACGCGTTCTGGCTGTGGGCCGGCGTGAAGCCGCAGCCGGTCGTCAGCGGCGCGCGCACCCTGTACGTGCTGCAAGGGCAGATCGAAGCGTCGCCGCGCGACGAGTCGCAGGTGCGCGTCATCGCGCAGGGCGTCGCGCTGCCGCCCGCGCCGAACGCCCGCGTGTGGCTCGTCTATCGTGCGCATACGCTGCGCTGGACGCCGCGCGTGACGCGGATCATGCTCGCGCAGCTCGAGCGCTGGCGCGCGTCGGGCCGCACGATCACCGGTATCCAGATCGACTTCGACGCGCGCACGCGCCACCTGCAGGATTACCTCGAATTCCTGCGGACGCTGCGCGAGACGCTGCCCGCCGATTGCCGGCTGAGCATCACCGGGCTGCTCGACTGGAGCAGCCGCATCGATACCGACCAGGTCAACCAGCTCAGGGGAATCGTCGATGAAGTGGTCGTGCAGACCTACCAGGGGCGCAGCACGATCCCCGACCATGCGGCCTACCTGCCGCGCGTCGCGCGGCTGCAGTTGCCGTTTCGCATCGGCGTGATCCAGGGCGGCGAGTGGGACGCACCGCCGTACCTCGCGGCGAATCCGTGGTTCCGCGGCTACGTCGTATTCCTGCGCAACAGCTAGCGGGCAAAAACGCGGCGACCACCAACCCGCCCGCACCATGGCGACGCAGCCTGTCGAGGCAGGCATGCGTCGCGCCGTTACACCGCTTGCACCGCGTACACCGTTAGGCCTGCACGAACGCCAGCAGGTCGGCGTTGAGCACATCCGCGTTGACCGTCAGCATCCCGTGCGAGTAGCCCGGATAGGTTTTCAGCGAGCCGTTCTTCAGCAGCTTGATCGACTTCAGCGCGGCATCCGCGATCGGCACGATCTGGTCGTCCTCGCCATGCAGCACGAGCGTCGGCACGGTGATCGCCTTCAAGTCCTCGGTCTGGTCCGTTTCCGAAAAGGCCTTGATCCCTTCGTAGTGCGCCTTCGCGCTGCCGCTCATGCCCTGGCGCCACCAGTTCTGGATCACGCCCTGGTGCACCGTCGCGCCGGGCCGGTTGAAGCCGTAGAACGGGCCGCTCGGCACATCGAGGAAGAACTGCGCGCGATTGTCGGCGAGCGCCTTGCGGAAGCCGTCGAACACGTCGAGCGGCAGGCCTTCCGGGTTCGCGTCCGTCTTCAGCATCAGCGGCGGCACCGCGCTGACCAGCACCGCCTTCGCGACGCGGCCGGCCGGCTCGCCGTGCCGGGCAACGTAGCGCGCGACTTCGCCGCCGCCGGTCGAGTGACCGATGTGCACCGCGTTGCGCAGGTCGAGCGCCTCGGCCACCGCGAACGCATCCGCCGCGTAGTGATCCATGTCATGACCGTCGGATACCTGCGCCGAGCGGCCGTGCCCGCGGCGGTCGTGCGCGATCACGCGGTAGCCTTTCTGGACGAAGAACAGCATCTGGGCATCCCAGTCGTCGGACGACAGCGGCCAGCCATGGTGGAACACGATCGGCTGTGCATCCTTCGCGCCCCAGTCCTTGTAGAAGATCTCGACGTTGTCCTTCGTGGTGATGTAAGGCATGGCTGCAGGCTCCGTTGGGGTAGGTGAACAGCGTGCCGGCCGAGCACCCGGGCGGGTGTCGGCACGAACCGCGGCGCGGCGGCACACCGCGCCGATCGATGCGGCACTTAGGCGTTGTAACGGAAAACTGCGACCCTGTCATGAAATGAACTGAATCCGGGATGAACGAGGCCCGGCGGGCGGCCGCGGCGTATGGCAATATCGCGTCGGATCCGCCGTGCAGCCCCACTCACTTCAGGGATACTCATGTTCGACCACGTCAAATTCGGTGTCAGCGACTACGCAGCCAGCAAGGCGTTCTTTCTCAATGCACTCGAACCGCTCGGTGTGGCGGTCCTCGACGAAGGCGTGCCGACCTACGGCGTCGAACTCGGCGTGCCGGGCAAGCCGACGCTGTGCCTGTTCCAGACCGACGAGAAGCCGGCCCATCTTCACCTCGCATTCGCGGCCGACACGCGCGCGCAGGTCGACGCATTCCACCGTGCGGCGCTGGCGGCGGGCGGCAAGGACAACGGCGCACCCGGCCTGCGCCCGCAGTATCACGCGCACTACTATGCGGCGTTCGTCATCGGTCCGGACGGGCACAACATCGAAGCCGTTTGCTCGCGGCCCGAAGCCTGATCGTTCGATCGGGTAACGATGCACCGCATCCGTGCGTCACGCAGCCAATTGCGGATTCGCCACACGCGAGCAATTGAATTGCCCTTCAACCGTCCGTCGACACGGTCACCGCCTCCCACGCGCGCATCTCGTCTTCCAGCGCCGCCCATTTGGCGCGCACGAGCCGCAGCGCATCGCTGCCGAGCAACAGATGGGCCGGCGGACGGTCCGCCGCAATCACCGCGAGCATCGCGCGCGCGGCCTTCGCGGGATCGCCCAATTGCCGGCCGCTTTTCTCCTCGCGCGCCTGCCGGATCGGATCGAAGAGCGCGTCGTAATCGGCGATCGAGCGCGGCGTGCGTGCCATCGAGCGGCCGGCCCAGTCGGTGCGGAACGAGCCCGGCGCGACAGCGGTCACCGCGATGCCGAACGGCGCGAGCTCCTGGCCGAGCGTGTCCGAAATCCCTTCCAGCGCGAACTTGCTGCCGCAGTAATACGCGATGCCCGGCATCGTGATGTGGCCGCCCATCGACGTGATGTTCAGAATGCGGCCGCGCCGGCGTTCGCGCATGAACGGCACGACGGCCTTCATCATCGCGACGGCGCCGAACACGTTCACGTCGAACTGTCGGCGCATCTCCGACAGCGGCGACTCCTCCAGGATGCCTTCGTGCCCGTAGCCGGCGTTGTTCACCAGCACGTCGACGGGGCCGACGCTCGCCTCGATGTCGGCGACGACGCCATCGATGCGCTCGAAGTCGGTCACGTCGAGCACGCGCCCGATGGCCGCATGCGGGGACAGCGCTTCGAACGCCTGTCTGGCCTCGTCACTTCTCACGGTGCCGACCACCGTATGACCCGCGGCCAGCGCTTCCTGCGCGAGCGCGCGGCCGAAGCCGCTGCTGACGCCGGTGATGAGCATGAGATTGCCGGATGCCATGTGAGCTTCTCCCAAATGTCGATCGAAGCATGCATGCTAGTCTGACGATCTACGCCAAATAAGCCCGATTCTGCTGATTTTCTTGCACAAAACTATGAGCACCGCGCCCTCTTCGCCCCGATCGCCGTCGCTGCCCGCGCGCGGCCGCCAACGCCTGATCGCGTTACTGCACGCGTTGGCGCCCGACGAAGGCTACAACCTGACCGCGCTGCCGAGCGTGCGCGTCCTGCGTTCGAACCGCGCGCTGTCGCGCACGCCGGTTCTGTACGACCCGGGCATCGTGATCGTGTGCCAGGGCCGCAAGCGCGGCTATTTCGGCGGCGAATGCTATCTGTACGACGAGGATCACTATCTGGCCGTGTCGGTGCCCGTGCCGTTCAGCATGGAAACCGACGCGACGGCGGAGCGCCCGCTGCTCGCGCTGTATCTGCACCTCGATTTCCCGATGGCCGCCGAACTCGCCGCGCAGATCGACCGCGCGGGGCTCGCGGAGCCCGTGCAGGCGCCGAGGAGCATGATGTCGACGCCGATGGACGAAGCGATGCAGGCGAGCGTGCTGCGTTTCGTCGAGGCGATGCATCGGCCGCTCGAAGCGGCGGTGCTCGGGCCGGGGCTGCTGCGCGAGCTGTATTTCCGCGTGCTCACCGGCGCGCAGGGCAGCGCGATGAGAAACGCGCTGGCGATGCGAGGCCAGTTCGGCCGGATCGGCCGTTCGCTGCGCGTGATTCACGCCGACTACGCGCAGGCGCTTGACGTGTCGCGACTGGCCGGCGAAGCCGGCATGAGCGTGCCGAGCTTCCACAGCCACTTCAAGGCGATCACGCAGGTGTCGCCGATGCAGTATTTGAAGTCGACGCGGCTGCATCAGGCACGCCTGCTGATGGTGCGCCAGGACCTGACGGCGGAGGCGGCCGGTTATGCAGTCGGCTATACGAGCCCGTCGCAGTTCAGCCGGGAATTCAAGCGGCTGTTCGGGCTCACGCCCGCGCAGGAGACGAAGCGCATGCGCGCGCAGTTCGCGATTCCGGCGGCGTTCGACGATGCGGTGTACGTGTCGTCGCATTGACGTGCCGCATCCCGCTGCGCGTCAACGCCGTCATCGCGCGCCGACCTTCCATACCGTCACCTCGTGCAGCGTCTGCCCCGGCTTGAGCACGGTCGTCGGGAACGACGGTTGGTTCGGCGAATCGGGAAAGTGCTCGGCTTCCAGCGCGAACGCGTCGGTCTGCCGGTAAGCCCGCCCGCCCTTGCCCGCGACGCTGCCGTTCAACCCGTTGGACGTATAGAACTGCAGCCCCGGCTGCGTCGTGTACACCTCGAGAAACCGCCCGGACGCCGGGTCGTATGCGCGCGCGGCAAACGCCGGGGCCGGCTGGCCGCCCTGGTCGAGCACCCAGTTCTGGTCGTAGCCATGCGCGACGACGAGCTGCGCATCGTTGTCACGCAGATGCGCGCCGATCGGCGTCAACTGGCGCAGGTCCATCGGCGTGCCCGCCACGCTCGCGAGTTGCCCGGTCGGGATCGACGTGGCGTCGGTCGGCGTGAAGCGCGACGCGGCGATCTCGATCAACCGCCGCTCGATGCTGCCGCCAGCGTGCCCGGCCAGGTTGAAATAGCTGTGGTTGGTCAGGTTCATGCGGCGCCCGACCATATGCCGATCGACGCGCTCAGGGAATGCCGCCGGCCATCGCGCATGAACGTGGACGACGGTCGACACGCGCCGTTTCGCGTCAACGCAGGCCCCCGATCGTCGTGCGGCCCGGTCACGGCTTCGAAATGGCCGCGTCGATCCCGGATCACGACCTTGCGGGGCGCAACGCGAAGCCGGCCAGCGCGCCGACGATGCACAGCGCGCCCACATAAATCTCGGGCGCCTGCGGGTTCGATTTCAGCATCACGGACACGAACACCGGCGTCAGGCCGCCGAACAGCGCATACGCGACGTTATACGAGAACGAGATCCCCGAAAAACGCACGACCGGCGGAAATGCCTTGACCATGGCGACCGGGATCGCCGCCACCGCGCCGACGAAGAAGCCGGATACCGCGTACAGCGGCAGCAGCAATGACGGATCGACCGCGAGCTGCCGGAGCATGAAAAAATACGATGCGCCGAGCAGCAGGCAGCCACAGAAAATCGTGCGGGCGGTGCCGATGCGTCCGGCCACCGTACCGGCAACGATACATCCGATGGTCAGGCAGAGCGTCGCAGCCGAATTGGCCTGCAGCGCGAGCGCCGGCTCGATATGAAAACGCTTCGCGACGAGCGTCGGCGTCATCAGGATCACGACGACGATCGCGGCGGTCAGCGTCCATGTGAGCATCATCGAAACCAGCACCGCCCTGCCGTGATCGCGCAGCACGGCCTTCAACGGCACTTCGCGGGTCAGCGCCCGGCTGCGCTTCATGTCGATGAACACGGGCGTTTCATTGAGCCAGCGTCGCAGAAATGCGGACAGGATTCCGAACAATCCGCCGACCACGACAGGAATCCGCCACGCATAAGCGCCGATGGCGGCATGCGAATAGTGCTGGTTGATCCCTGCCGCGATCAGCGAGCCGAGCAGGATGCCGAGCGTCAGGCCACCCGTCAGCAGGCCGCACGCATAGCCGACATGGCGCGGCGGCACGTGCTCGGACACGAACACCCACGCGCCGGGCACCTCGCCGCCCACCGCCGCGCCCTGCAATACGCGGCACAGCAGGAGCAGCACGGGCGCGGCGACGCCGATCGATGCATAGGTCGGCAGCAACCCCATCATCAACGTCGGCAGTGCCATCAGCATCACGCTCATCGTGAACATGCGCTTGCGGCCGACGAGATCGCCGAAATGCGCCATGATCACGCCGCCGAGCGGGCGCGCGAGATAGCCGGCCGCGAAAACCCCGAACGTCTGCACCTGACGCAGCCAGTCTGGAATCGACGGCGGGAAGAACAATTGACCGATGACCGTCGCGAAAAACACGTAAATCACGAAGTCGTAAAACTCTAGTGCGCCGCCCAGCGCGGCAAGCACCAGCGTTCGGTGGTCGCCGCCTGTCAGCGGACGCGGCGGCGCTAGCGGAATCTGAGACGCGTTCAATGAATTCATTCCTGGAAGAGGTTGGGTGTCGGATCGGCATGCCGATCCCGATCCGATGACGTGCCACCTCACGAGAACACGCGACGTGTTCGCGTCATTCCGTCGCGCATCGATTTATCGGAGTCACGAAGGTGCCGGGAATAAACCGACGGTCTCGCGTGTTTGACGTGCATGGACGGGCCGACGTGCCTGTTTCACCCATGCGGCTTGTTCGCGCATGCCATGTTCATTGATTCCCTCGGAGACATCATGCGGTTTGCAGTCCTCGGCGCCGGCTCGGTCGGCTGCTATTTCGGCGGCATGCTGGCGCTGCACGGCCACGAGGTCGCATTCATTGGCCGTCCCTTGCATGTCGACGCGATCCGCGACCACGGCTTGCGCGTTCAGACGCGCACGTTCGACACGCGCGTGTCCGCCAATGCGTCGACCGACATCGCCGCGGCCGGATCGGCCGACGTGGTCTTCGTCTGCGTGAAAGCGGGCGATACCGCCGAGGCCGCACGCGGGTTGCGTCATGTGCTGGCGCCGGACGCCATCGTGGTCAGCCTGCAAAATGGCGTCGACAACGCGGCGCTGTTGCGTGCCGAGATAGCGCAGCCGGTCATTTGCGCAGCCGTCTACGTGGCGAGCGAGATGGCCGGCCCGGGGCATCTGCTCCACCACGGCCGCGGCGATCTCGCGATCGAAGCGTCGCCGTCCAGCGAACGGCTCGCGCAAGTACTGCGCGCAGCGGACATTCCCACCCGGATAGCCGACGACGTGCGCGCGGTACTCTGGCGCAAGTTCATGCTCAACTGCGCATACAACGCGATTTCCGCGATCGTGCACCTGCCGCTGGGCGAGATGCCGCATCGCGATGCGTTGCGCGAAACGATGTGCGCGATCGTCGCCGAATGCATCGCCGTCGCCGCGGCCGAAGGCGTGCATGTCGACGACGAGCCGACCGATATCGTCGCGCAAATCGAAGCGACGATTCCTCCGGGCCAATATTCGTCGACAGCGCAGGATCTGGCGCGCGGCAAGCCCGGCGAAATCGACCATCTGAACGGCGCGGTCGTTCGGCGCGGTCTGGCCGCACGCATCGGCACGCCGGTCAATCGGACACTCCATCTGCTCGTGAAGATGCTGGAAGCAAAGGCCGCGGCGCGCTCGTGACGGGCGACGATCGCGGGGGGTCGACCGGGGCAGGTAGTCGGGTCGACCGAGACGGACGAACACATTCAGCATATCGCGAGAGATCGGATACACCGTCGCCTTCGCCAACAGCGCAGCCGCGTCGCCGAATCCGCCCGTGGTGGCGGCAGCGACGCCGGCGCCCGATAGCCACAGAACGTTGCTCGCCTGTCCAAACTTCGTCCAGGTATTCGCCCGCCCGTCTCTACGTTGTTTCAAAAACACCAGTGCGTTAAGCAACGCAGTGGCGCCGAGAATCGTGCCGGATACCGCGATCTTGGTGGACTGAGGCGAATGATCCAGCCATCTATCAGCGTCACCGCGGTGCCGGGAATAAACCGACGGTCTCGCGTGTTCGATGTAGGCCTCGCAAGCCGGCGTGCGATCCGGGATGCCGGCCAGGTCATCGCGGAACTTCAGCCCCGGGCGCAGCACATGGCCGCCAGCCTCAACCGGCTGCTCACGCCGACGCCTGCGGCCCTCGCGAACCGTGACGCACCCGCATGCCGGCCGCGGCGCGTGCACGGTGTCGCCGCGAACCGTCAGCTCGCGATCGCCGGGCCGGCCTGCCGCAACTGACCGAGCACCTCTTCCATGCCGTTGTCGGCGATCCGCTTGCCGATCGCGCCAAGGTCGGTGTCGCCGGGCGCGGCGATCAGCGCATAGGTGACACTGGCACGGCGCCAGGTCACGACCTCCATGCTGCCGACCTGTTGTCGGGCGAGCGCCATGTCGGGCCGTTCGTCCTTCATCACGCACAGCGCCACGGGCAAGCCTTTTTCCGGCAGATAGACGATCTGCACCAGCGGCTTGTGATTGAAATTCAGCTGCTGTATGCGCTTGAAGGTCAGCCCGACCGAGCGCAGGTCCGGAATGCGGATCCGCAGCCCGTCGTCGCGGCGAATGTTTTCAACCATATGCGCGGCGGCTGCGAGATTCGACGAATCGAAAGCCACCGTGTCGCGCGTATAGAGCCGCTGATAGTTCACGGCCGCCATGATCCACGGGGACATCTGCGTCTGCGCGGTCACGAGCGCATCCCGCGACGCGAAGTGCAGTATCGCGCCGCAGCAGAACGCTCCCGCGACGAAGGCGACCGCGAGCCACGGCACCATCGTGCGAACGCGCGAGCGAACCGGTGCGGACGACGGCGCGCGTGCGTGGGGCCGCGACGACGGCGCATCCGCGCGACGCGCGCCGCCGACCGCGGACGGCGCCGACGGCCCCGCATACGCCCGCGCGATTTCAGCGACCTTGCTGATCAGGCTCTGCGGCAGCGGCGGCCACTCCTGACGCTGGAACGCATACTGATAGGGCAACACCGATGCTTCGAACAGGGCAACCCGCCTGGCGATATCGGCCGACGTGCCGATCGCCCTGTCGACTTCCTCGCGCTCGTGCGACGTGAGTTCGCCATCCACGTATGCCATGAGCAGGATGTCGTCCATTTTCATGCCCCCTGATCCTCACGCTTCGCTGCGCCTTTCATGGGTCGTTCCTTTCCATCGCTGAACAGCGCGCCGATCGTCTGGCGGGCACGCGAAAGCCGGCTCATGATCGTCCCGATGGGTACGCCGAGCGCCTCGGCCGCTTCGCCATAGCTGAGCCCCTCCACAGCGACCAGCAACATGACCACGCGCTGCGCTTCGGGCAGCTGCTGCACCGCCCTGACGATCTGCGCATCGAGCGCCTGCTGCTCCAGGGTCGGCGCGGTGGGATCGGCGATGGTTTGGAGCAGGTCGTCGTCCCAGTCCATGCCCGAGCGCCGACGCACGCTGCGTGCGCGGAGTTCGTTGAGCCAGGTGGATTGCACGATCGAGAACATCCAGCTGAGCGGCGCGGTTCCCGGTCGTAGCTGATGCGCTCGTTCGAGCGCACGAACGCACGCGCCCTGCACGAGATCCTCGGCGTCGTGCCGGTCGCCGGAGATTCGCAGCGCGAAGGTCCAGAGACGCGGCAGCATCGCGGGGAGCATGGCGGACAGTTCGGCTGCGGTCATCTACGTCGATCCTCCCGTGGTGCAACCAAGCCGACGTTGACGAACTGCAGTATCTGACGTGTATCCATGGGTTTAGGCGAAATTGAGCGGGCAACACCCCTGCAGTGCACGTAAACAGCTGGACGGCGCAGATATTCCATCCGCCGTCGCGTATTACCCGAACTGCCGGATCACAGGTCCTCGCGACCAGAGCGCGCGTTCGCTCACGCCCGGGCGATGAATGGATAGGTCAGCAACCCGAACTGCACCAGATTGACGCCGAAGTGCGCGAGCACGGCCGATTGCAGACCGCCGGCGCGACAGGCGAGCCCGTATCCGATGCCGGACAGGCCGACCAGCAGAACCAGCAGCGCGCCGCCCGGGTAATGAGCAAGGCCGAACAGCACGGCGCCCGCCACCAGCGCCAGCCAGCCGGCATTCGGTTGCGCACGCATCAACCGCGTCGCGCCCGCCTGGATATAGCCGCACGTCGAACGCCGCACGCGTATCAGGCCACCGTGACGACCACGTCGATGTTGCCCCGCGTCGCCTTCGAATACGGGCACGTCCGGTGCGCCGCGTCGACCAGCGCCTGCGCGACGTCGGCGTCGACGCCCGGCACGCTCACGTTCAGTCGTGCCTGCAGGAAGTACGCGCCGTCGTTCATGGCCAGATCGATCTGCGCATCGACATGCGTGTCGCGCGGCAGCGAAACCTTCAGCTTTTGCGCGGCCAGGCCCATCGCGCCGATGAAGCATGCCGACCAGCCCGCGGCCAGCAATTGCTCGGGATTCGTGCCGGGCGCCGCCGAGCCCGGCGCGGAAAGCTTCACATCCAGACGGCCGTCCGCGCTGTGCGCGGCGCCGTCGCGGCCGCCGGTAGTGCGAACCTCGCCGGTGTACAGAATTTTCGTTTCGTGGTGCATGATCGGTACCGTGTTGAACGGGGTGGGTGAATGACGATGCCGACAATCGGCATCGCGTCGGCAGCAGGCAATCAACTGCCTCGATAGAGCTTGTCGAGCGCCGCGAGTTGACCGTCCTTCTCCGCCTGCACCAGTTCCGCGCGAACCTGGGCGCGCGTCTTTCCCTTCGGCGCCTTGCCGCCCGTCGCCCACTGGCTCGCTTGCCCGATCGCCTGGTCGTTGATGCTCGTGTCGACGGGGCTGCTTGCAAAAGCGGAGGTGGTGGCTGCAACGGCGGCGCACGCCGCGAAAACCAAAGCGATCGTCTTCACTTTCATGTCGTTCTCCTGGATAAATTCGGCTGTCACGAATCTGTCGGGGTGCTCGGCGGTCGTTGGTCGCTGATCTCGCGAAGCCGGCTCGAGCGCGCTGATCGGATTCGATCGGTGAGATCCATTAAATCCAGACCACGTATCTGACGTATGTCTCGAGCATTGGCTTTTGCAAGGCCATGTATCCGGAGCGGTTTCATACACATTGAGAAACAAATCCACCGTCTCGTTTTCGATCGATCGTCAAACGGAACAGGGTTTTTCCGACAAAATGGCGCGACGACAGCGCGTTCATCCTTTACGTCGCTGCTACGAAAAAACCAAGGAGAGATAGCCGATGCCCAGATATGCCCTCGGAGCGCTGCTGTTGTTCAGCGTCATGACCTCGGTCGGCGCGCATGCCGAAACGATCAAGCCGATCAAGGCGTCGAGGTCCGACCTTGCCGGTGCGATATTCAATCGCGCCGACGCCGTGAAAAAAGACGAAGCCGGCGAAACGAGCGCGGACGTCGCGACGTTCACGTCGACCGACAACGCTTACCAGACCGGCGTCTATCGATCCGGGCCGTCGCATGAGGAAATCAAGGGGCCGCAGGGGCTGCCGTACAACGAGTTCCTGTACTTTCTGTCAGGCAGCGTGAAGCTCACGTCGTCGGACGGCTCGGTGATGCTCGTGAAGACCGGCGAGGCCGTCACGCTTCCGAAGGGATGGACGGGGCATTTCGACACACCGGGCTATACCAAGCTCTATGTGACCTACAACCCCGACGACAGAAAAAAATAGTCCGGCATGTCGAGCGATCCGGCCATGGCGGAATAGCGCACCCTCCTCGATTGTTCTGTTGAGGCAGACCATCACTTCGGGAGTCAGGCGGTGCGGAATCACTCACAGGCAATCGACGACAATCAGCGACTCGTGCGGGCACTCGGGAGCACGGAGCACCTGTTCTGGCTGCTCGACCAGAATCGGCCGACGCATTTCGCGATGGTTGCGGAGATCGACCGGCGCTTTTCGCCGGACGCATGGCACGCGGCGTTTCAGGCGCTCCAGCGCAGGCATCCGCTGTTATCGACCTGCATCGCCACCGACGCGCAACAGCATTCGGGCTTCTACCGCGTGACTGACGCCGCGGTGCCGTTGCGCGTGCTCGAGCAAGACCCGACTGCGTGGCAGACGGAAGCGGCCCGCGAAATCGCCGCGCGCTTCGTCGGGTCCGCGGCGCCGCTGCTGCGCGCGACCTTGCTGCAAGGCGAATGCAGCTCGACGCTGATTCTGGTTGCACATCATTCCGTGGTCGACGGCATGGGCAGTGCATCGCTGATCGACGATCTGTTGCGCATGCTGTCGGGCGAGCGACTGGCGCCGTTGCCGCTGGTGCCGTCGCTGGAGACCGTGCTCGGTACCGATCTGAGCCACGCCGCCGTCTTGCCGGCCCCGTCGCCGGCGCCCGCGCCCAAACCATTTCGTCCGGATGCCGCACAAGCGCCGCATGTCGACGCCATCGCGCTTTCCGCCGATGTCACCCGCCGGCTCGTTGTCCGCGCACGCGCCGAGCAAACCACCGTGCACGGCGCGCTTGCCGCGGCCGTTCACGAAGCCGGCCGGCGCCTGTCCAGCGCGTGGACTGAACGCGCGTTGAGAACCGTCACGCCGATCGACCTGCGCCCGCTCTCCGACGACGCGCGTGTCGCCGCCGGCGTCTACATCACGCAAACCATCACGATCGACGATCACCCGCGCGGTACGGATATATGGACCGCCGCCCGCAAGATCAAAGAGGATCTTGCACCGTCGCAGGCGCGCGCGAGTGTGGCGGCGGAACTGAAGGCGCTCGATGCGGCGATGTCCGCGCGGCCGAGCGTCGAGCATGCGGCCGGGTTTCTATCGGCTGTGCTGGCCTTCGACGTCATGGTGTCGAATCTGGGCAATCAGCCGATTGCTTCGGAATACGACGGCTTGTCGCTCAAAGCGCTGTGGGGCCCCATCGTGACGTCGGGCTTCGCCGACGACCAGATCATCGGCGCGTGCACGATCGACGGCGTGCTACGTCTCACGCATACAAGCCATGGCGCGATACGCGGACTTCTCGAAGAAGTCCGCGCGATTCTCCACGAAGCCGTTAGCTGACCGTCGGAGGCTACTCGCCTCGTGTGCGTTCGACGCCGACCATCGCGCGCGTCGCAGCGGCAGACGAATTCCGGAACCCCGTTGCGTGCGTTCAGCACGCCACCGGCAATACTCGCTTGCGGTGCTCGACGATCGACAGAAGCAGCGCCGCCAGGCCGCAAGCCGCGATCACTATCAACAGCATCGTCTTGCCCATGCTGACCAGCACCATGCTGCCGAGCGCCGGGAATCCGAATGCGCCGACGAAATACGACGCCACGAACCACGTCAGCACGGCGTGCCGGTGCCGCGCCTCGGCACTGTTGACGGCCTGCGCCTGCACGATCGGATAGACGAGGCCATACCCCGTGCCGAGCAGCACGGCGCTGGCAGAATGAAGCAGCGCGTTATGCGGCACGGCGAACGTCACGGCGACGCTCAGGATCATGAAGCCGAGCAGGATCTGCGTCGTCGCGCTGACGCGGATCTGAATCACGACCGCGCCGAGCAGGCCGCGGATGACGACCACCGTGGCCGAATACAGGCCGAAAAACGTTCCAGCCTTTACGCCGGGGCCTTGCGCCATCGACATCTGAAACGTCATCAGCCCCGAGAAGACGCTCGAGCCCAGCGCGATGATTGCGATCGGATAGATCGCAGGCGTGCGGGCGATCGCGCCCATCTCGCGTACCCACCGATCCCGCATCGGCGGCGCAACGGCGTGCGACGCAGGCGAGAGGCGGCCGAAACATTCCAGCATCACCGCAGCCGTCGCGCACAGCGCGCCGACCGTGCAGAACACAGCGCCGGTCGTCCAGTGCCAATTGCGAATCGCAAGTGCCGCAACGGCCGGACCGCCGCCGACGCCGGCCATCTGAAACGACCCGAACCGCAGGAACCAGCGTTCGCGTTCGATATCCGCCGTGCGCTCCGCGATCATCATCGGCGCCGCGAGGCAGAACCCGCCCCAACCGATGCCGACCAGCAATCCCGGCACGACGCTCAGCGAGCCGGTTCGCCCGATCAGCGCGAAGCCGACGACGCCTGCGCCGACGACGAGCGCCGCCAACGCGGTCGCCCGCGCGGCGCCGATCCGGTGCGCGCACCATGCGACCAGCGGCAGGCCGATCAGCGCACCGATCATCGCTTCGGCCAGTGCGGCCCCCGTGTCGATGTCGGTTCCTCCCGCCACACGGAAATGCATCGACAGCAGAAACGTCGCGCCGTAGCCGCATGCCGTCAGCAGCGCGCCGAGCAGCACGAACGAGGCGACGCGCGGCGACATCGTGCGTGAATCGGCCATCATGCTTCCCCTTGTTTCAAGATTCCGGTCGATTCGGGCGGCGGCGCGAAAAGCTCGCCGCTCGGGGCCGTCGCACGCGTGGGAGCTGCTCGGCGAACGGATCGAGCACGTTCAGCAGCACCCGCGCCACGATGTTGTCCTCGGACAGCGTGGTCATCGGTGGTATCCGGCAGCCGGCTTCATTCGGGCTGCGCCGGCGGAAACGAAACCGATTCGCTCAATGCGCGCCATTGCGCGTCCTCTTCCGCACGGAACCTTGCCGCCGCGCCGGCTACCGCGACCGCGTCGCTGCCCATCAGCAATCGCAAAGGCGCTGTCGGCGATCCGGCAACGCCGAGCAGCGCCCGCGCGATCCGCGCTGGATCGCCGGGCTGCATGCCGTCGATGCTGCGCAAGCGCGCCGCTACCGGCTCGATGATCGGCTTGTACGCGTCGCTGATCGGCGGAATGGTCATCGACGAACCGGCCCAGCGGGTCCGCATCGATCCCGGCTCGACGATCGTGACCTGGATGCCGAAATCGCGGACCTCCTTCGCCAGCACTTCGGAGAAACCGCCCACCGCCCATTTGGCTGCCTGATAGGCGGCGAGCCCGGGGCCGCCGACTCTTCCGCCCACCGACGAAATCTGAATGATGTGGCCGGCCCGTTGCCGACGCATGAACGGCAGCGCCGCACGCGTGACATTGCACACGCCGAAGAAGTTGACCTCGATCTGCTCGTGCAGCGCTTGGTCGGTGATGTCTTCGATCGACGCCAGATCGGCATAGCCCGCGTTGTTCACCAGCACGTCGAGACGGCCGAATCGCTCCACCGCCAGGCTGACGGCGCCGCGCGCCGCGTCCGGATCGGTAATGTCCAGCGGGATCGCCAGCATCCGGTCGCCATATGCGTCCACCAGGCTGGCGAGACGCGTCACGTCCCTCGCCGTTGCCGCCAGTTTGTGGCCGGCGGAAAGCACCGCCTCGGCAAGCTGAAGACCCAGGCCGCCGGAGCAGCCCGTGATGAACCAAACCTTGCTGTCATGCATTGTCGTACTCCCGGTCATTTGCGATCAACGTCCGGTTTCGCACACGCCGTGGAAACGGGGGTTTGCCGTGCGTCCGCGGGATCGCGAACCCGCCGAACCCGACGTCATGCGTCATTGGGAGCCCGTCATGTATCTCGCGTATGTCCGTCGCGTATCGCAATGTATCTGGTGAACCGCGCGTACGACGCGCCGATCGCGCAATCGTCCCGAAGAACGTTCCGCGGTCTATGAGAGGCGTTCACAAAAGAACAGATCATCTGGATCACTACACGATTTGATGTGCGTTGTTGAACGGCCATATGAAATCGAACGCCCGCAGAACGTCGTCCAGCATCGCGCATGCGTCGAGATTCGCGGCGAGCAGGCGACCGCTGCGTGCGTCAGGAAACGTAGCGTCCGCAACGACAGGCGCGTGCAGGCTCGCACGCGACATCGTGTCCAGCAGTAGTGGCAAGCGGCAACGTCACGCGCGCTTCGAGGCCTCCAGTGCTGCGATTGTTCAGCTGCAGCTCGCCCTGCATCGCTTGCGTCAGCCGCCGTGCGATCGCAAGCCCCAAACCGGATCCCGGTGCACGCGCCGCTGTCTGCGGCGCCCGATACCATGGCGTGAACACCGCTTCCATCTCCGTCGGCACGATGCCCGGCCCCGAATCCACCACCGCAAGCATCACGCGCCGGGCATCGACGCGAACGCACAGGCGGACATCGCGTCCGTAACGCAGTGCGTTGTCGATCAGGTTGACGAGCACGCGCCGCAGTGCATGCGGAAACGTCACGAGCGGACAGTCCAACCGCCCGTCCAGCGCGACGGCAAGCCCCGCGTCGCGGTAGTTGTCCACCAGCGAGCCGAGCAACGCGTCCACGTCGACGCTGCGCGGCGGCTCCGCCACGCTGCACTGAAGCCGTGCGCAGGCAAGGCTTGCGTCGATCAGCTCTCCCATCTCGGCAAGATCGCGCTCCATCGCATCGCGCAACGAGCGATCTTCCAGCATTCCGCTACGCAGCATCACGCGCGTCAGCGGCGTGCGCAGATCGTGCGCATAGGCCGCGAGCACGTGCAGCAATTCCGTCACGCGATCCGCATGCTGGTGATGCGCACCGTTGATCGCGGCGGCCAGTCGTGCGATCGACGGCGTGCCGCGCTCGACCAGTGAACGGGGCAGCTCTTCCAGCCCGTGCTCCTCGAGTGCCGCGGCGAGTTGCCGGATTGCCGCGTCCAGCCGCAGCGCACGCAGCCACAGCACCGCCGCCACCAGCGCGAGCATCGCGCACGTCACGCTCGCAATCAGAAGATCGCCGTCGACGGCGGGGAGCAATGCATTCGCGAGCAGGTCGCGAGCGTCGTACAGCGCCGCCGCGACGAACAGCACGCCAGCGACGACGAACAGCCGGGCCGGACACGCGACGAGACCGCGTGCATGCTCGCGGCATGTGCGGCTGAAGTTGCGTATGGAGCGCGTGAGCCGAGCCTCGAACCAGGCTCCGGACGATAAGGTAGGAATGTTGGCCATCTTCGTTCTCCTGTCGCCGTCGCGGCGGACGGTACAGGGAAGATGAAAACATGCGTGCGGGGGTTCGCACCATCAAACAAGCGGCCATCTACCCCCTACGAAGGTTTAGGTTGCCGTTGCGGCGCGGGCCGGCGATCAGCCGTATCCGAGCGCACGTGCAAGCCAGCCTTCGAGCTCCTGGGCGTCGATCGGTTTCTCGAGCAGACACAGCGCGGTGCTGGCCCGCGCTCGCTCGGACGTGCGGACGCTGACGAACGCCGTGACCAGCACGGTCGGAATGCGCAGCCCGCGTGCCTCCATCCGGGCCAGCACTTCGAGGCCATCCATCTCGGGCATCTGGAGATCGCAGATCAGGCAACCCGTGCGCGACACCACGTCGGACGCCAGGAATGCCGGCCCCGACGCGAATTCGCGCGCCTCCCCGCCCAGCGAACGCACGAAACTACCCGCGGCGGCGCGCACGAAGGGATCGTCGTCGACAATGGACACGAGATCGGAGGCTGAGAGTGAAAAAGGCATCCCTGCTTATGACGAGGGGGACGGACCGGGCCCGTCCCGAGCACTGTTACCCAAGTTGCCAGCATACCGTCACGCCGCGGCAGCGTCATCATACCTACGTATGGGTAGGCTCAGCGCCGGTGCATCGGCCGGTCGAGGAAGGATCCGGGTAAACGCGTGACGCTCGCGCTTTCCCACGCCGGGCGCGCGGTGCACCGCACCGACGGGTTTCGCGCCCGCGCCGCCGCTAGCGCGACGGCACGTTGATGCCCAGCGCAGTCATCTTGCGCACCAGTTCGGCCACCGAGCGGCACTTCATTTTTCGCATCGCCTGGCTGCGATGAATCTTGGCCGTGATCTCCGCGATGCCCATGTTGCCCGCGACCTGCTTGTTCATCAGGCCCGTCGCGACGTGTTGCAGCACCTCGCATTCGCGCGGCGTCAGCGATTCCCAACACGCGCGCAGATCGAGCAGCGAGTGATCGTCCTGCAGCCGTTTCGCATCGCGCTCGAGCGCCGCGATCACCGCATCGATCATGTCCTGGTCGCGGAACGGCTTCGTCAGGAAATCCATCGCGCCGGCTTTCATCGCCTTCACCGTCATCGCGATATCGCCGTGCGCCGTGATGAAGATGATCGGCATCTGCGGACCGCCGCTCTCCGCCAGCGACGTCTGAAACGCGATGCCGCTCTGCCCGCGCAGCCTGACGTCCAGTACGAGGCATGACGGCCCCGCGCCCTTCGGTGCCGCGAGAAACTCTTCCGTCGACGCAAAGGCGCGAACCTCCAGGTCGATCGATCGCAACAGGCTGATCAGCGCGGCACGAACGAATTCGTCGTCATCGACGACGTAGACGATGCGGCTGTTCCGATCAGGTGTCGCGTGGGGCATTCTGGTTTCCGGCATCGAGATTCGCTGATGAATTTTCAGGAGTGGCCGCGCGGCGCGCGGCGCGCAAACGGATCACCCATCATGGATCGACCCGCGGCAGCATCACGGTTGCGCGCGTACCGGCACCTTCTCGCGGCGACAGCGTCAACGTTCCGCCGTGCGCGTCCACGATCGAATGCGAGATGGCAAGGCCCATGCCCATCCCGTTCTCCTTGGTCGTGAACAGCGGTTCGAGCAGCCGGTCCGCGATATCGGGTGCAATGCCGCTGCCCGAATCCTCCACGCTCACACGCACACTGTCAACGCCGTGCGCTTCGCACGCAAGCGAAAGACGACGCGCCGTGCCGAGTTCGGCCATCGATTCGGCACCGTTCGTCAGCAGGTTGATCACGACCTGCTGAAGCTGGATCCGGTCGCCGTATACATAGACGGGACCCTCGTGACTGCGCAGCTCCAGCACCACGTCCAGCGTGTCGAGCTGCCGCGCGACGAGCGCCGCGGCCTCGCGCACGGCCTCGGCGAGGTCGACCGTCGCAAACTGCGGCGCGGCCTTGCGTGCCTTCGCGCGCAGCGCCTGGATGATGCTCTTGGCCCGCGCCGCGCTCCGGTTGATATGCTCGAGCATCGCCCGCGCTTCGCCGACGTCCGGCGGTTCCCGGTTCAGCCAGCGCAACCCGGCGCTTGCCGACGTGTCGACGGCGGCGATCGGCTGTCCGATCTCATGAACGATGGACGCGACGAGTTCGCCCATCGCGGTCAGCCGGCTGGCGCGCTCGAGGCTGGCCAGTGCGGCACGCAACTGTTCCTCGGCATGCGCGCGCTGACGGTTCTGCTCGACCAGCTCCTCATAGAGCCGCGCATTCTCGAGCGCGAAAGCGGCCTGCGACGCGATCACCTCCACCAGCGCCGCCTTGGCCGCGGTAAACATCCGCGCCGCCAGATTGTTTTCCATATACAGCACGCCGACGAGCGTCGCATAACGCATCAGCGGGACGCACATCACCGAACGCGGGCGCCGGCGGCGAACGTAAGCATCCTGACCATGAACCGGCGACTCCGATGCATCGTCGATCACCACCCCTTCCTGCGTCCGCGCGACCGCCTGCACGACGGAGACAGGCAGCACGCTCGCCGTCAACGACACGGCCTCCTGCGTCACGACGATCGTGCCGTCGATCACATCCGCGCGCGCCGGTACATGCCAGACGCCCTCGCGCAGCACCGCGAGCGCGCCATGCTCGGCCCCGGCGCTTTCGAGCGTCGTGCGCAACAGCGTTTCCACGAGACGCGCCGGCACGATGTCGCTCGCCAGCGCGTTCGACACGCGCAGCACCGCGTTCACGTCCAGCGCGTGCGTCCGGCTCCCGACCGGATTGCCGGCTCCGGCATCGAATACATCGGGATGCGCGGCCTGCAACTGGCGCACCTTCGCGAGCGCCCCCCAACGCTGCCACGCGCTCTGCGCATGGCGCAAATACGCGTGCGCGGCAATAGTGTCGCGACCCGCATGGAATCGCGCCGCATACTCGGCGGCCAGCGCCTCGACCTGCGTAAAGCCATGCCTGCCCGCGTGCATCACGGCGCGCGCATACGCTTGCGCCGCATCCAGCGGCTGCCCGTTCACGCGCGCGTGCTCGGCGCGCACCAGCTCGCGTCGCGCGACGAAGTTCGCCGGGCACGCCCGCGCCCAGACGTCGAGTTGCTCGACATGACGCTGCAGCGCAGCCTCCTCCGACGCATCGCGGCCAGGCAGCGCAAGCAGTGCGAGCGCGCCGTAGAACGGCAAATCGGCCCGCTCGGCAAACGAACGCGCCGCATGCTCGCAAGCTTCCGCGTGCCGACGCGCGTCGAGCGCGTCCGGAAGATCGCCGAACAACAGTGCGGCCTGCAGCCTGTAGACCCAGTACGCGAGATCGACCAGGGTCGCCGGCCGGCCCTCCGGCGGCGCCCACACGTCGCGATCGTCGCTCTCGCCTTCCTGTAGCCGCGTCAGCAGCATCTGCTGCGCGAGCAGCGCATCGATCACGAGCTGGAAATTCGCATCGCGCGCGATCGCAAGCCCGTGCGTCACCGTATCGCGCACGTCGCCGAGAAATTCGCCGGCGAACAGCATGCCGGTCGCCTCGTTGCGCTTGCAATAGAGCGCGAACGTATGATCGCAGCACTCGACCGTGATCTCGAATGCCCGCGAGATATACCCACGCGCCGAGCGCGCCGGCAACACCCATGGCACCACAATCGTGCCGTGCGCCATGTATACGCGGCCGCGATACCGATCGAGTCCGCGCTCGTCGACCAGATGCAGCGCGAGCTCGCCGAATGCCAGCGACGCGGCGTAATCGCCGTAACGTGCGCCGAAGATCTGGTTCATGCAGACGTAGACGTCGGCCGATGCATCGGAATGGCCGTGCGCGATCGCCAGATTCACCGCGCGCAGCAGAATCATGTCGACCAGATCCTGGTCGGAATAGAGTGCCGGCGGGATCAGGTCCGCAAAGATGTCGACAATCGCGCGCTGCAGCGGATCGGCGATGATCGGCAGGTCGCGCAGCGCGTCGATCCCGTTGCGGTCCAGCCAGGCGCGCAGGCGCAGGTATTCGCGATGCACGTCCGCGCTGTCCGGATGGGGCGGGATATCGATGCCGGCGCGCTTCAGGAACGCAAGGCCGACACCGAGCGCCAGATCGAAGCGGCCCAGCGCCGTGTACAGCGCCGCGCGCAGGCGCGTGAGATCCGCGCCGAACGTGCCGTCGCCGGCTACCCGCTCCAGCTCGGCCAGGCGCGCTTCGGCGGCTTCGAGCGCACCGGTCATGAACTCGGCCTCGCCGCACAGCATGCGCGCCTCGAGCCCGTCGTCGCTGGTGTCCCGCTCGCCGAGGAAATCGACGGCCGCGCGAAAGAAGCCGAGCGCGGAATGATGCGCGGTGGCAGCCCGGGATTGCCGCCCGGCCTCCAGATTCACGCGCGCGAACGCGCGGCGCTGCGCGGGTGTCTCGACCACCGCGCCGGCGAAGTTCGCCTGCGCGGCCAGCACGAAGGTGTCGGCGCAGACCTCGCCGGCCGCCAGCAAACGGCACGCGATTGCATGATGCAGCGGCGCGCGCTCGTCCTCCGGAATCGACGCATAGGCCGCCTCGCGAATGCGATCGTGCCAGAAGGTCCAGTCGTCGCCGTCGCGCTGGACACTTCCGGCATCGAGCGCCGCCTGCAGCCCCGCGATCGCATCGGGCTCGCTCAGGCCGGCCGCCGTGGCCAGCAGGCGCGTCGACGCACGCTGGCCGATGCAGGCCAGCAGGCGCAACATGAATCGTGCGGCGTCCGGCAGCAACTCGAACTGCCGCGCCAGCATCGTCGCGACGTCATCGCCGCCGCGATGCGCGGCAATACGCGCCATGTTCCAGCGCCACAGGCCGGCGCCCGCATCGTAATCGAGCATGCCTTCATCGGCCAGCAGGCGCAGCAGATGATGCACGAAGAACGGATTGCGTCCGGTTCTCTGCCCGATCAGGTCGGACAATGGGAGAAGCGCATCGGTGTCCTGATGCAGCGCGTGGGCGATCAGCTCGGTCGTCGCGCGCTCGTTCAGCGGCCCGAGTTCCACCGTCAAGGCATCGGGAACCTCGGCCAGAGGGCCGGCCCGCAACGGATGATCCGCATCGATCTCGTTGCCGCGATATGCGCCGACGAGCAGCAACGCCGTGTCGCGATGTTGCCGCACCAGTCGCTCCAGCACCTGGATCGTGCCCGCATCGGCCCATTGCAGATCGTCGAGCAGCAGCGCGAGCGGACGCTCCGGTGCCGCGAAACACGCGATCAGCCGGGCAATCGCCTGCAGCACGCGCTCCCGCTCAAGCCCGGGCGCCAGCTCGGATTGCTCCGGCGGCCCCGCTTGCGGGCCCAGCACCGCCGAGAGCGCCGGCAGGAATCTCGCGAGCGTGCGTCCGACAGGCGCGACGGCCGTTCCGATTCGCGCGCGCCACATGTCGAATTCGTCGTCCGCGCAACCGAGCACGAACTGCAGCAGCGGCTCCAGCGCCTGGGCAAGCATCGCATACGGCGTGCCGCGGCGGCCTTCCTCGCCCTTGCTGGTGGCCACGAGCAGCGCGCCGTCGTGCCTGAAGCGCGCGACGGCCTCCACCAGCAGCGTCGATTTGCCGATGCCCGAGTAGCCGGACACCCATGCGACGCGCATCTCCCCACCGGCGGCGACGGCACGGTACTGCGCGCGCAACGCGTCGATCTCCTGTTCGCGGCCCACCACATGATCGGCTTGCTGTAGCCGCTGCAGCGCCGCATGAACATCGAGCGCGAACATCGGAATGCGACCGTCGCGGCGCACGCACTGCTCGCATCGCTGCAGGTCGGCGACGAGCCCCGCGGCCGTGCGGTAACGCTGCTCCGGCGCCTTTTCGAGCAACTTCACGATGATTCGCGAAATCTGCTCGGGTACGTGCGCAAGGCGTTCGTGAGGGGGCCGCGCCGAATGCGTGGCGTGCGCGTGCACGAGCCCGGCGGCATCGGCCGCATCGAACGGCGGCACACCGGTCAACTGCTCGTAGAGAATGCATCCGAGCGAATAAAGGTCGGCGCGCGCGTCGACACGCAGGTTCATGCGCGTGCCGAGCTCGGGCGCCGTGTAGATGAAATCAGTGTCGTCCCATTCGAGACCGGTGTCGCGCAACGAGTCGGCCGCATCGGGGCCGATCGCATAGCCGAAGCCCGTCAGGAACGCACGATCGTCGCCATCCACGAGGAAGCGATGCGGCGCAAGCGCGCGATGCACGATGCCGGCCGCATGCATCTCGCCCAGCGCAGTCGCGAGCGCAATCGCGCGCCGCAGAAACGCGGACAAACGCTGCTGCGGAATAGCATCAACGGATAGCGGCATGCCGCCCGGATCGGCCAGGACGAGCACCGCGCCGCCACCATGCGACACGATGGCTTGCGGCACGGCGGACCAGCGTTCGTGCAGTGCCGAGCGCAATACATATTCGCGTTGCAGCGCCGCGACCGCGGACGGCGCCGCCGCGCCGCGCCCGGCGACGAGCACCGGCGGCGCATGGTCGTCGATCGCGCGGTGCAGCCGTGGCGGGCCGGGGCTCAATTCGATAAAGCGGCGTGTCGAAAGTTCGATCATGCGAATGCAGTAAGGAAACGGTGGCGTTCATCAGCTCGAACGCCGCTGGCACGGCGGCGTGGAGCACGGCATGCGACACCCGTGCCACGTGCCGCGGCGGGATGCCGGGTTGTATCCGCTCGTTCGCACCCGCGGTCGCGACGCGGGCCGCGGGGCGCCCTCGAGTTCGCTCGTGCGGTGTCGCACCTCACCGGCCGCCGCGCCCTTCTTCCAGGTACCCGTGATAACACGCGAACCCCGCCGATTATTCCAGCCCGATATCGTCAATGCAATGACGCGTGCCGACCCATGCATGCGCGCTGCCGAAACGCACGCGCGTCGCGTCATGATCGGCGCTTTCGTATCCGGATGTATCGCGTGTCCGCATCGATACATGACATTGCAAAACGCCGCGCCGCGGACACATGCGGGATACCTTCGCGGCGCTCAATACACATGCGACGGATTCTGACGACATTCGCGACGCGGCCGGCGCATCCTGCCTCCGCGTTCGCCAGATACCGTGCGTACCGTTCGATCGACCCACGTTCCGGATTCCGACATGAAGACCTCAAGGATCACCTTCGCGCTCGTCGCGTTTGCTACCGCAGCCTGCGCCCATGCAGCGGCCTCCGTCGATTCGACGACAGGGGATCAAGATGCCGTGGCCACGACCCAATGGGCACCGGCCATCGCGATGCCGACGGGAAAGACACGTACCGACGTGCGTCAGGAGCTCGCCCGCGCGCGCAAGAGCGGCGAGCTCGACGCGCTCAGGAAACTCTATTCCGGCCATTGAAGCACCGACGTTTTCCGGAGATCCGGCACGGGCAGGCGCAATGCTCGCCGGCTCGTGCGCGCGCTTCATCGGCCGGCCGCCCATCTGCGCCCGGACGAAGCCACGAAGATGCCGGGATCCCTCGGCACCGCATGTGCGACCAACGCGTCGCATGACGTGCACCAGGAGACGGGACATCGCATCGACGCGCGACGTCGCGCGCCTGCCGATGTGAACCGGCCGCGACACGATCGCCGGCGCGCGGGATCGCATCGGAATAAACGATCGCCATCGCGTGTTCAGTCAAAGCAGTCGCGCCCGCTTCCGCGCACGTGGCCGCATGCCGACCGCTTGTACCGGTGCCCGTCACGGGCGATCTCATTCCCCCGCCGCCAATATCGAAGATGTCATCGCTGTCCAGAATGCTGCTCGTCTATGACGGATCCCACGAAGCCAACGCCGCGCTCGCACGCTGTGCGTCGCTTTCCCGCGCATTGTCGGCGACGGTCGACGTCGTCGCCATCGTCGACAATGTCACCGCCAACGCACGATCGGCCGGACTCCTCAGCGAGCTCGCCCATCAGCGTCTGGCAGAATCCGCCCACCGCGACCTTCAACGGGCGATCGACACACTGACAGGCGACGGCATCGCCGCGCACGGCTATCTCCGCTTCGGACGCGCGGCCGATGCAATCGCCACGCATGCGTCGACAACCTGCGTGGACATGATCGTCGTCGGATATCGTGCTCCCACCGGGTTCGCTCGCTGGTGGCGCGAGCCTCCCGTTCACGTCGATCTGGCCGAGCGCGTTCCGGGTGCCGCGCTTATCGTCGTCACGGTTGCATCGACCTAGCGCCGCAGCGCATCGATGCGCGCGGACGACCCGCGATCGCGTTCGTCCGCGGTTCGCCGCCCGGCCTAATTCACGTCGGCCGCATCGATGCACGGCTGAACGGTCGCGGCAAGAATCATCCGCTGGCGGTTGCCGGGCAGACAGACATCGCTCCCCCGCGGACGAAACACCGGATCGCCGCGTTGTATCGCACGCCCTGTCAGCGCACATATCGACGGCACACGCGCGCGGCTCCTGCACCAGATTTGCTCGGCATACCGCCCTGAACACGAGTCACTCCACGAAACACTGATCATGGACAACGACAGGCGCTCCATCACGGCTATCCGGGTAGGCGGCTCGGTGCGCGCACGCGCATCGTCCTCGTCCCATTGACGCAGCCCGAGGCGTCGCGCCTTGTATCGCGTGCGTTGCGCTCGCAAGCACACGCTGCGCTGTTCCTGCGAAGGATCCAGGACATTGATCAACGTGCGAGCCACGATGTCCGCTTCATGCAGCATCACCATCACCTCTTCTCCCCATCGATCGGATCGATCATGTGAAAGCGGACGCGCGAATCACCGACACCTCGTCATTCGGCCCGCGATGCGCGCGCTCTCGCTCAGGCGCCGCCTTTCTCACGCAGCATCAGCTCGCTTTTCACCGACTTGACGCCGCGGATCTTCCGGGCCGACTCGACTGCCAGATGGTCTTCGTCTTCGGTCTGCACCTGGCCGGCCAGCGTCACCTGTCCGGTCGCGGCATTGCCGAAGACCGTGATCGCCTGCCCCTGCAGCCCCTTCGTTCGCGACAGCGTCCTCTGAATCGACCGCGAGAACGTGCGATTGGCCGCACGCGTGGCCTTCTTCGTCTGGGCGGATGTCGGGGTGGACGTCGCCGCGGCACCCGTGCCCGCCGCATCGGGACTTTCGTCGGCAAATGCCTGCAGTTGCAGGCAAGCGAGCAGGACGGCCGCGAGGCCGCCATTCAGGATGACTTGTCGAATTTTCATGATGGGTTCCTTGGGTTGCTGGTATCGAATGGCACGCAGGTTCCGGTCGTGTGCGTCGTCGCGACGCACGCGAATCGCATCATTGCCGCATCGCGAAGCCGACTCGATCACCCGTCGCCCGAGTCGTCACCGATGCGATTCGTGTACCGGTGGAACCAGAATAAGGTGCGGCGTCAATGGCATCCATAGCATCTGTAGCTAGCTGCACAACCCGTCAGGATAGATGGCCGCATACGTTCGTATAGGCCGCGGAAATGTTGCACGCGCGCGGCGCATCACGCCGCCCGATGCGCGGCCGCCGCGCCGTCGACCGGAAAACGCGGGAGCGTCACCATCGCGCGCGTGCCGCCTTCCGTGCGCGGCGTCAGCGCCAGTTGACCTTGGTGGGCATCCACGATGGACTTGCAGATGGAAAGGCCCATGCCCATCCCGTGCGGCTTGGTGGTGAACAGCGGTTCGAAGACGCGTTGCGCCAACCGCGGATCGATGCCATCGCCGCTATCGTCGATCCGAATACGCCAGCCATCCTGAGCGGCTTCGCACGCCAGCACGAGTGCGCGGCGCTCCTCCGGGATGCACAGCATCGATTCCGCGCCGTTCATCAGCAGGCCGATGACGGCCTGCTGCAGTTGAATGCGTTCGCCGCGCATCGGCATCGGGGCCGCGAGTCCGTCGACGCGCAAGCGCACCTTCATCGCATCCAGCGTGCTTGCCATGATCTCGGCCGCCTCGGACAGCGCGTCGGCGAGGTCGAACGTCGCAAAGGAGGGAGCCTCGTGCCGTGCGTTGGCGCGCAGCGCGCGGATGATGGTGCGCGCGCGCTCGGCGCACGCGCAGATGTGGGCGAACATCTCGCGCGCGGCGTCGAGGTTCGGCGCGGCGCGATCGAGCCACTTCAGCCCCGCGCGCGCGGACGTATCGATTGCCGTGATCGGTTGCGCGACTTCATGCACGATCGACGCCGCCAGCTCGCCGTACGCCTTCAGCCGATCGGCGCAAGCCGCGTCGGAACGCGTGTCGCCGATCCTTGCCGCGATGCTGTCCGCGCGGGACTGCCGAGCGGCAAGCTCGTCGTGCAGACGCAGGTTCTCCAGAACGAACCCGGCATGCAGCGCAAGGATCTCGACCAACGCGGCATTCGCCGACGTGAAAATGCCCGGCAAATCCCCGTGTTCCAGATACAGCGCACCCATCAATGCGCCATTGCAGCGTATCGGCATGCACATCACCGAGCGCGGCTTGCGACGGCGCACATAGTCGTCGGTCCACCAATGGTCGGCGGCGCACGCGTCGCGCAGCACCAGCCCGTCGCGCAGATGCACGGCGGCGGCCATGATCGGCACCGGCAACCGGTCGGCCGGCAGCCGCTCCACGTTCGACGCATGCGCCGCCGCACTGGCGGCCGCCTCCCAGCCGCCTTCACGCATGACCGCAATCACGCCCCACGTCGCTGCCGTGCCCTGTATCGCAGCCTCGAGCAATTTGCCGACGCGCGTCGCGGGCGCGACCTCGTCCGCCATCGTGCGGGAAAGCTGGCCCAACACCTGCACGTCCAGTGCGAGAAGCGATTGAGACATGAGTTCCTCGATGACCGGGGTCATTTCAGGGCCGCTCGGGCCGGCGAGCGATTTCCAGGTAGTCCGCGCAGCGAAAGCGCTGCAGGAATCGTCGAGTTCGTTGTTCATTCGTCTATCTCCTGCGTACCGGGTTGCGGCCTCTGCCAACCTGAAATCAACGTTTCATGTAGTGAGTACTCCACAAACGAATGTTAGCAGCACTTTCTCGAAATAAAAATGTGAAGATAGCGACTTTCGCTCGCAACGCTGCTGGCTCGCCCACGCCGCACAAATGCAAG
Source organism: Burkholderia sp. SIMBA_062 (assembly GCF_046534765.1). Classification (NCBI taxonomy): domain Bacteria; kingdom Pseudomonadati; phylum Pseudomonadota; class Betaproteobacteria; order Burkholderiales; family Burkholderiaceae; genus Burkholderia; species Burkholderia sp. SIMBA_062. The sequence goes on along the minus strand of NZ_JAWRYD010000014.1, from coordinate 25,840 downwards.
CCCTTGAATATACGGTAAATTTATGTCGTGTTGCGGACACGAGAAGAGTTCCGTAGAATCCGAAGTTCATGTAGCGTTCCCTGTACGAAAGTCGGGGAACGCCGCCAGTTCAAGTTTTTTCAGGCGGCATGGCCGGGTTGGCGGCCGCCATAGGAACGGTATGGCTCAAGCAGCAAAAGGCAAGGCTGTGCGTGGAACCGGTGTCCGGGAGGCGGCGGCGCAGGAAACCCGCGACAAGATCCTGCACGCGGCGACCAAGGTCTTCGCGCGCTACGGTTACGAAGGCGGCAGCGTGGAAAGGATTTCGCGGCTGGCGAAGTCGTATGACCGGATGATCTATTACTACTACGGGAGCAAGGAGGGGCTGTTCGTTGCGGTGCTCGAAGGCATCTACCGACGGATGGACGAGGCGGAGCTCAAAATGGCGCCCGATGCTTCGAACCCCGTGGAAGCGCTCAAATCCGTGATTCGCTTCAAGCTGGACTATTATTGGCGCAATCCGGATTTCATCACGCTGCTCAACACGGAGAACCTGCACAAGGGCAAGCACTTGTCCAAGCTCGAGCGTCGGGGCGAATACTCGTCGCATGCGGTAGAGATCATCGCGAAGATTCTCGAGAACGGCGTCGAACAAGGCTTGTTTCGCAAGGGGCTCAGGGCGCGCGACGTTTTCCTGCTGATCATCTCGACCGCGTATTTTTATACGTCGAACCTGTATACGTTGTCCGCGTTTCTCGGTGAGGAACTGAATGCGCCGGATGCCGTGCGCCATTGGGAGACGTTCGTGATCGACAGCGTGCTGCGGGTGGTCCGCAAGGATGCGTCGATCGATGATTGAGCGTGTGCACGCGCCCCTGGCGACCCTCGTGACCATCAAGATGCAGGCCCCGTTGCGATGAACTATCTTCGCGCCCACACCATCGACGAAGTGCTCGGCCGGCTGGCGGCCCAGCCGCGGCCGCGCATCGTGTGCGGGGCCACCGACGCCTTCGCCGATATCGGCCTCGTGCCCGCCCGCTCGGCCTGGGTGGATATCAGCCGTGTCAACGCATTGCGCGCCATCGAGCAGCACGACGGCGTGATCCGCATCGGCGCGGCGAGCACGTGGGAAGCCGTCGGCCGGACGGCATGGCTGCCCGTGGCGCTGACAGCCGCCGCCGCTTGCGTCGGGCCTCGGCAGATTCGCGTCCAGGGCACGATCGGCGGAAACGTGTGCCATGCGTCGCCGGTGGCGGACGGGATCCCCGCGCTGCTGGCGCTCGACGCGCGCGTCGAGCTGGCGAGCCTGCGCGGCGTGCGCCGCTTGCCGTTGGCCGAATTCCTGCTCGGCAACGGCCGGACCGCGCTGCTCGCGGACGAACTGCTGGTCGCCGTGCTGCTTGCACCACCACACGCGCACGACCGGACGGCGTTCATCAAATGCACGAATCGCGACGGCACGGCGATCGCCGTCGTTTCGGCTGCCGCGCAATTGCGCGTGGGCGCGGACGGCACGGTCGACGCGGTCGCCGTCGCGATCGGCGGCGCCTCCGACGTGGCGCGCCGGATGCCGGCGCTCGAGGCGGCACTCGCGGGCCGGCGGCTCGACGAACTGGCCGGCGTGATCGCGGCGGCACCGCTTGCCGAGCTGTCTCCGGTCGACGACTGCCGGGCGACCGCGTTGCATCGCATTCATCTCGCGCGGCTGGCGGTCACGCGCGCTTTCACATGCTGCATCGAGGAGAACGCACGTGGCGCATCCACTGCCTGATCAGCTGGCCGAGGTTCGCGAAACCATCGCGGGCGGCAGCACGTCGGTTTCGCCGGAACCGGACTGGTTCGAGCTCAACGGCACGCGGCGGAGCCTGCCGGCGGACCATTCCCAGCGGCTCATCGACCATCTGCGCGCGGATCTGCGTCAGTTCGGCACCAAGGAAGGTTGCCGCCAGGGCGATTGCGGCAGCTGCACGGTGATCGTCGATGGCGACGCGCGCTACGCGTGCCTGATTCCGGTCGGACAGGTCGCGGGGCGCCGTGTCGTCACCGTCGAAGGCCTCGCCGAACGCACCCGCTGCGGCGAGCGCCTGCAGCACGCGTTTCTCGCGCATCAGGCGGTGCAATGCGGCTTCTGCACGCCCGGCATGCTGACGGCCGCGGCAGCGGCAATCGACGCCGGCCAGGTGAGCGACCGCGCCAGTGCGCGGGCCGCCATCGACGGCGTGCTGTGCCGCTGCACCGGCTACCAGAAGATCGTCGACGCGGTAACGGAGGCGGGCTGCGGCACAGCCGCGCGATGCGTCACACTTCCTCCGTCCGAAGGGCCGTCCGTCGGCGTACCGTTGACGCGCCTCGACGGCCCGGAAAAGGTCGATGGCAGCCAGCATTTCGGCGCCGACGGCTATCCGGCCGACAGCCTGTTCCTGCGCGCGGTCCGCAGTCCGCATCATCGCGCGCGTTTCGCGTTCGGCGACCTCGACGCATTCGTGCGCGCCCATCCGGGCGTGCACCGCATCCTCACCCACGCCGATGTGCCCGGCATGAATCTGCACGGTGTCGCGACACCGTACGCGGATCAGCCCGTCCTTCCGGAGACAGAGGCGCGCCACCATCTCGAGGCGGTGGCGCTGGTGGTCGGCGAGCGCGCCGCCATTGCGGCGCTCGACCTGGACCGTTTTCCGGTGAGCTGGGAACCGCTGACGCCGGTGCTCGCGGTCGCCGATGCGGTACTGGACGACAGTCCGCAACTGCACGCCGATCGTCCCGGCAACGTGCTGATCGAGGGGCGCGTGTGCCGCGGCGACCCGGAACGCGCGATGCAACGCGCCCGTCACGTCGTGAGTGCAACGTTCGAATCCAGTTTCGTCGAGCACGCGTACCTCGAGCCCGAGGCCGGCTGGGCGCGACGCGTGGGCGACACGATCGAGATCCATTCGTCCACGCAGGCGCCGCATCCGCATCGCGCCGATCTCGCCCGCATTCTTGCGGTCGCGCCGGAGCAGGTGCGCGTCGTGGCGACCGCGGTCGGCGGCGGTTTCGGCGGCAAGCTCGACATGACGGTCCAGCCGCTGCTCGCGATCGCGGCCTGGCATCTCGACAGGCCCGTCGCGATGGTGTTGTCGCGCGAGGAATCGATGGCCACGTCGACCAAGCGCCATCCCGGCCGCATGACGTCCAGCATGGCCGCCGATGCCGAGGGCCGGCTCCATGCGGTGACGTTCGACGGCGACTTCAATACCGGCGCGTTCGCGTCGTGGGGCACGGCCGTCGCCAACCGGGTCCCGGTGCACGCCGGCGGCCCGTACGTCATTCCCCACTATGCGGCGCGGGCCCGTGCGATTCATACGCACGTCACGGCCGCGGGCGCATTCCGGGGCTTTGGCGTGCCGCAAACGACGATGTCGCAGGAACAGCTCATCGACGAGCTGGCGTTCACGGCCGGCATCGATCCGCTCGAGTTCCGCGCGATGAACGCGCTGCGGCCGGGGGACACCCTGCCGACCGGGCAGGTGCTGGACGACAGCGTGGGGCTCGTCGCATGCCTCGATGCGCTGCGACCGGCGTGGCGTGACGCGCACGCCCGCATCGCCGCGCTGAATGCGGCGGCGCCGGGCCATCTGCGTCATGGCGTCGGCGTGGCAGCGTTCTTCTACGGGTGCGGCAACACCGCGTTGCCGAACCCGTCGACCGTGCGCTTCGGCATCCGGCCCGACGGCGCGATCGTGCTGCACCAGGGTGCAGTGGACGCCGGTCAGGGGGCGAATACCGTGATTCCGCAAATCGCGGCCGATGCGCTGGGTGTGCCGGTCGATCGGCTGCACTTCGTCGGCCCGGACACGTCGGTGACGCCGGATTGCGGTCGCACGTCCGCTTCGCGGCAGACGTTCATTACCGGTCGAGCGGCCTTCCTCGCCGGCACGACGCTGCGCCACCGGCTGCTCGCCTTCGCCGGCGCGGCACCCGATGGGCGCATTTCGGCCGATGCGCGCGGTGTTGCCGTCGATGGCGAAGTGCTCGATCTCCGGACGCTGCCGGTCGATGCACACGGCTACGTCGTCGCGGCCGAAGAAAGCTTCGATCCGCCGACCACGTCGCTCGATGCGTCGGGGCAAGGCTCGCCTTACGCCACCTACGCGTTCGGCGCGCAGATGGCCGAAGTCGCGGTGGACTGCGACAGCGGCCGCGTCCGCGTACTCAAGGTCGTGGCCGCGCACGACGTCGGCAGAATGGTCAATCCGACGCTGCTCGAAGGACAGATCGAAGGCGCGGTGGCGCAAGGTATCGGCATGGCGCTGATGGAGAAGTACCACCCCGGGCGATACAACAATCTGCACGACTACCTGATTCCGACGGTGCATGACATGCCCGACGTGCAATCGATTTTCATCGAAGCGCCGACGGCCGTCGGCCCGTACGGGGCAAAAGGCATCGGCGAGCCGGCGCTGGTCCCCACGGCGGCGGCCATCCTGAATGCCATCCATCACGCAATCGGCGTGCGCATCCGCGAAGCCCCGGCCACGCCGGAGGTCGTGCGTCGCGCGCTCGCGGCCCGCAACTCGCCATCCGCGCTCCGATAGCGCCGTTCCCACCCAGCGAACAACACGATGACGCCAACACGAAATGCCGAGGAAGTCTCATTGCGAGCCGGATCCGGCCCGTCCTGGTACGCGGAACTCGATCCCGCCGGCAAGCGCGCGTTCAAGGCGTCGTTCGCCGGCTGGGCGACCGACGCGTTCGACTTCATGGTGTTCAGCTTCGTGCTGGCTTCGCTGATCGACCTGTGGGGCCTCGATCGCGGCAAGGCTGGCCTGCTGAGCACCGTGACGCTGATTTTCTCGTCGGTGGGCGGCTGGATTGCCGGCATCCTGGCGGATCGCTACGGACGGGTCAAGGTATTGCAAGGCACGATCCTGTGGTTCTCGGTCTGCACGCTGGCGATCGGCTTCGCGCAGAACTTCGAGCAGATCTTCGTGCTTCGCGCGCTGCAAGGGCTCGGCTTCGGCGGCGAATGGGCCGTGGGCGCCGTGCTGATCGGCGAGATCGTCGCGCCCGCACATCGCGGCAAGGCGGTCGGCCTGGTACAAAGCGGCTGGGCGATCGGCTGGGGTTGCGCGGCGATTCTCTACAGCATTGCGTTTTCCGTCCTGCCCGAGTCGCTGGCCTGGCGCAGCCTGTTCTGGGTGGGAATCGTGCCCGCCCTGCTGGTGCTCTACATCCGCAAGCACGTGCCGGAGCCCGACGTGTTCGTGCAGGCGGACGCAGCCCGGAAACAAGGCGCGAGCCAGCCGTCGGTGTGGGCCATCTTCTCGCGTTCGCAGGTGCGCCGCACGGTCCTGGCCGCGCTGCTGTGCACGGGCATCCAGGGTGGCTTCTATGCGATGTCCACCTGGCTGCCGGCCTTCCTCAAGATCGAGCGACACCTGTCCGTGCTCGACACCAGCGCTTATCTGTTCGTGATCATCGTGGGGTCGTTCTGCGGATATGTCGTCGGCGCGTACCTTTCCGACTTCTGGGGACGCCGGCGCAATTTCATGCTGTTCTCCGCACTGTCCCTCGTGTCGGTGTGCCTGTACCTGACGCTGCCGCTGTCGAATGCGCAGATGCTGTGGCTAGGCTTTCCGCTGGGCTTTTCTTCATGCGGGATTTTCAGCGGGGTCGGCGCGTACCTGACGGAACTGTATCCATCGAACTTCCGCGCGAATGCGCAAAGCTTCACGTATAACTTCGGCCGCGGCATCGGAGCGCTGTTCCCGAGCCTTGTCGGGATACTGAGCCATTCGCTCGGTCTGGCGCTGGCCATCGCGATCTTTTCGGGCGCGGCCTATGGCGTGGTGCTGTTGGCGGTGCTCCTGTTGCCGGAGACGAAAGCCCGATCGCTTTGACGGTCGGCGATGGAATGAGCGCCGTTCAACGCCCGGAATGCGCCGGGCGCCGCAGCGACCTACGTACACCTGCCACTGCCGCGAGTTCGGCGCGTTGTGATCCCCGGAACGGTCAGCATCACGGCAACACTCATTGCGTCGGGTCTTTCAACTCGATCAGCAGATCCTTCGCCGCGACCCGATCGCCTGGCTTCACGTGCACGGCCGCTATCTCGCAGTCACGCTCCGCGGCAATGTGCGTTTCCATCTTCATCGCCTCGAGCGCGAGCAGCGTCGTGCCGGCCGTCACGCGCTGCCCCGGCTGCACGGCGACCGTCACCACCGAGCCCGGCATCGGCGCGGCGACATGCAGCGGATTCGCCGCATCCGCACGCTGCAGACCATGGCGCTCCTTGCCCGCCTGCACGACCGTCTTCTGCTCGACCAGCGCGGAACGCGACTGGCCGTTCAGCTCGAACAGCACCTTCACGATGCCGTCCTGCGCATCGGCGTGCTGGCCCTGCAGCGACACGAGCAGCGTCTTGCCCGGCTCGATGTCGATCGCCACTTCCTCCTGCGGCTGCAGCCCGTACAGGAACGCCGGCGTCGGCACCACCGACGTGTCGCTGTACGCGCGAACGTGCGCGTAGTAGTCGACCGTCTGCTTCGGATACATCAGGTAGGACGCCAGTTGCCGGTCGTCGAGCGGCTGCTCGCATGCGGTCTCGGCCTGCGTGCGTGCCGCGTCGAGATCGACCGGCGGAATCTGGTCGCCGGGACGATACGGCGCCGGCGGCTCGCTCTTGAGTACCTTGCGCGACAGCTCGGCCGGGAAGCCGTCGGGCGGGAAGCCGAGCTCGCCCTTGAACAGCGACACGACCGACTCGGGGAACGCGAGGTCCTTGTCCGGGTTGCGCACGTCGTCCACGCTCAGGTCGTTCGCGACCATCATCAGCGCCATGTCGCCGACCACCTTCGACGTCGGCGTGACCTTCACGATGTCGCCGAACAGGCGGTTCACGTCCGCATACGCGCGCGACACCTCGGTCCAGCGATGATCGATGCCGAGCGAGCGTGCCTGCTCGCGCAGGTTCGTGTACTGGCCGCCGGGCATCTCGTGACGATAGACGTCGGCCGTGCCCGCGCGAATCTCCGATTCGAACGGCGCGTAGTAGCGGCGCACGCCCTCCCAGTACATCGACGCTTCGTGCAGGCGATCGGCGTCGAGCCCGGGGTCGCGTTCGCCGCCGGCCAGCGCGGCCGCGATGCTCGACAGGTTCGGCTGCGACGTGAGGCCGCTCATCGCGTCGAGCGCGCCGTCCACCGCGTCGCAGCCTGCTTCGACAGCCGCGAGCACCGACGCCGCGGCGATCCCGCTCGTGTCGTGCGTATGGAAATGCACGGGCAGCCCGGTTTCTTCCTTGAGCGCCTTCACGAGCGTCGCGACCGCCTGCGGGCGGCAGATGCCGGCCATGTCCTTGATACCGAGCACATGCACGCCGGCCTGCTGCAACTCGCGTGCGATGCCGACGTAATACTTGAGGTCGTATTTCGAACGCGACGTGTCGAACAGGTCGCCGGTGTAGCAGATCGCGCCTTCGCACAGCATCCCGCTTTCGCCGACCGCGTCGATCGCCACGCGCATGTTGCGCACCCAGTTCAGCGAGTCGAACACGCGGAACACGTCGACGCCCGCGCTTGCGGCCTGCTGCACGAAGAAGCGCACGACGTTGTCCGCGTAATTCGTGTAGCCGACCGCGTTCGAGCCGCGCAGCAGCATCTGGAACAGGATGTTCGGCACGCGTTCGCGCAGCAGCGCGAGCCGCTCCCACGGGTCTTCCTTCAGGAAGCGCAGCGCGACGTCGAACGTCGCGCCGCCCCAGCATTCGAGCGAGAACAGTTGCGACAGCTCGCGCGCGTAGAACGGCGCGATCGGCAGCATGTCGGCCGTGCGCATGCGCGTCGCGAACAGCGACTGGTGCGCGTCGCGCATCGTCGTGTCGGTCAGCAGCACCTGCTTCTGGTCGAGCATCCAGAGCGCGAATTTCTCCGGGCCGAGCTCGCGCAGGCGATCGCGCGTGCCGGCCGGAATCGCCACGGCCGTATCGATCTTCGGCAGCACCGGTTTGGGCAACGGCAGCGCCTGCAGCGCGCGACCGTTCATTTCGGCGTGGCCATTCACGTTCAGCTCGCCGAGATAGCGCAGCAGCTTCGTCGCGCGATCGCCGCGCTTCGCGAATTCGAGCAGCTCCGGCGTCTTGTCGATGAAGCGCGTCGTCACTTCGCCCGCGATGAAGGCCGGATGGTTGATCACGTTCTCGAGGAACTGCAGGTTCGACGTGACGCCGCGAATCCGGAACTCGCGCAGCGCGCGATCCATCCGGTGAATCGATTCGGCGGCCGTCGGCGCCCACGTCGTCACCTTCACGAGCAGCGAGTCGTAGTACGGCGTGATCACCGCGCCGCCGTAGGCCGTGCCGGCATCGAGCCGCACGCCGAAGCCGGCCGCGCTGCGGTACGCGGTGAGCCGCCCGTAATCGGGCAGGAAGTCGTTCTCCGGATCCTCGGTCGTGATCCGGCATTGCAGCGCGTTGCCGTTCAGCGGAATCGCGTGCTGTTCCGGCACGCCCGCCGCGCGCGCGACGAGCGCGCCGTTGGCGTCCGTTGCGTCCTCCGCGAGCCCGATCCGCCCGCCTTCGGTGATGCGGATCTGCGCCTTCACGATGTCGATCCCGGTGACCATCTCGGTCACCGTGTGCTCGACCTGGATGCGCGGATTCACCTCGATGAAGTAGAACTGGCCGGTGTCGGCATCCATCAGGAATTCGACGGTGCCTGCATGCGTATAGCCCACCGCGCGCATCAGGCGCAGCGCGGATTCGCACAGCGCGTGCCGGCTTTCGCGATCGAGATACGGCGCCGGCGCGCGCTCGACGACCTTCTGATTGCGCCGCTGCACCGTGCAATCGCGCTCGTACAGATGCACGACCGTGCCGTGCAGATCGCCGAGCACCTGCACCTCGACGTGCCGCGCATTGCGCACGAGCTTCTCGACATACACCTCGTCGTTGCCGAACGCGGCCAGCGCCTCGCGGCGCGCGACAGGCAGCAGCGTTTCGAGGTCCTGAGCGCTTTCCAGCACGCGCATCCCGCGCCCTCCGCCGCCCCAGCTCGCTTTCAGCATCAACGGATAGCCGACTTCCGCGGCCAGCGCGCGGCACGCGTCGAGATCGTCCGGCAGCGGCGCGGTCGCGGGCATCACGGGCACGCCGGCGGCGATCGCCGCATGGCGCGCGGCCACCTTGTTGCCGAGCGTGCGCATCACGTCGGGCGACGGGCCGATCCAGCGGATGCCGGCGTCGATCACGGCCTGTGCGAAGTCGGGGTTCTCGGACAGGAAGCCGTAGCCGGGGTGGATCGCATCCACCTTCGCCTGCCGCGCGACACGCAGGATATCGTCGATGTCCAGATACGCGGCGAGCGGCTTCTTGCCCTCGCCGATCAGGTAGCTCTCGTCCGCCTTGAAGCGATGCAGCGCGAGGCGGTCTTCCTTCGAATAGATCGCGACCGTGCGGATGTTCAGCTCGGCGGCGGCACGCATCACGCGGATCGAGATTTCCGAGCGGTTCGCGATCAGGATGGACTGGATGGAGGTAAGCGTCACGGCAGCCATGGATAGTGAATGGTTGAATTGAACGCGCCGATGTGCCGTCCGCCACGCGCGCCACGTGCACGCGTCGCTGGGCGGCATGTGGATCCTCGCATCGGTCATTCGCGGTGGCATCGTCCCGGCTTTCGCCAGCCAACATGTTCGCCATATCGCGCGAGGGCCGCTATCGACATCGCGACGGCGAATAGCATCCAGCCGACCAGCAGGAAATAAGGGACTGGCTCGCCGGCCGGCCGACCGGCTGGTTCATTTCACTATTCTTCGATGCGAACGCGTGAATCTGCTCTTCACCGCCCGGCGTGCTCTTCGCGTGGGCACGCGGAGCGCGTTCGCCGCGCTGATGATGATCCAGATCGCGGCGGCCGTACGCCACGCGATCACGCTGCGGCCGAAGGCGGCGCGGCAGATCCTCGCGATGTTCAAGCGGGCGTTGCCAGAAGATTTATCGGTGCTTCACCGCCAGGATGTGCTCGAATCCTCGAACCGAGACATTCCGATTTCTCACTTAAAATAAAATATTCGTTAATACAATTACGCAAATCCATATGGGCGCAATCCGAGACCCCGGCGCCCGAATCCCTGATTTTCCATCCAGATCGACTCAAGCCCCGCTGCTCCTGAGAGCGCGGGTCTTTCGCCTTTCGCGCGGGACAATCCACTTCGTGACGCGATGCTCGTTTCGCCTTGATGAACTTCCCGACGCTTTATTCAGTGCTCCGACAACCAGACTCCACCGAAGTCAACAAATCGCAAGATGGTTAACCGAAATCGATTAATTCAATAAAACGTCGGTGCTTAATGGAATCGATTTCAACAAATAATTCCAATCACCCCTCATATGACCGTTTACTTTCCAAGTTTACTTCCGCTAAGCTTACGGCACACTTTTTAAACCCACCAAATCGATCGACGAATTTACAACCTCAAGCAATCCACACTAAATAGCTCGATTATTGTTTATTTTTAAAATCAAATGAGACGGAATCAATCCATAACCACCGGCAAGCCATCATGTGATTGACCGGGCTCTCCGTGCGTCGCTCGTCGACATGTGCCTGCCCCCCCACCCCGTCTCCTTGGCATCGCGATTCAGGTTGGGCGGGCCGGGCCCGATCATCTGGCCAGGCCCGCGCCGCACCGCTATCGCGAACTTCAAACTCACACTCTTGCGAGCGCTGACGATGGACGACTTTTGCCGCGCGAACTTGCCCCCTGCCGAAGATTGGCCAACGTTTGTCTTTGAGTTGCCGGGGCTGCAGTTTCCGCCGTTTCTCAATTGCGCCGCCGCGCTACTGGATACCGCAGTCGAAGAACGAGGCTGGGGCGATCGTATTGCGATCAAGACCGAGTCGGGCATCGCGTGGTCGTATCGCGAATTTCGCGATGCCGGCAACCGGATCGCCAACATGCTGGTCCGCGATGCGGGCCTGGTGGCCGGCAATCGAGTGCTGTTACACGGCACCAATCACCCGATGCTTGCCGCCGCGTGGTTCGGCGTGGTCAAGGCCGGTGGCGTGGCCGTCGCGACGATGCCGAAGCTGCGCGCGGGAGAGCTGTCGACCATCATCGCGCGAGCCCGGGTCACGCACGTCATCTGCGAAGCCGGGCTGTCGACCGAGCTCGACGGGGCGATGGCGAGCGTGCAGTGGCGTGGCGACGTTCGACGCTACGAGACGGACGACACGCATCCGCACGCGCGCTGGCTCGGTGGCTATTCAGCGGAATTCGCGGCCGCCGACACGCGCGCGGACGATCCTTGCCTCATCGCGTTCACATCGGGGACGACCGGGGAACCGAAGGCAACCGTCCATTTTCATCGCGACGTGATGGCAGCCTGCCACTGCTTTCCGGAGCACGTGCTCCGGCCCACGGCCGATGACGTCTTCTGCGGGTCGCCGCCGCTCGCGTTCACGTTCGGGCTCGGCGCGCTGCTGCTGTTTCCGATCAGTGTCGGCGCGAGCGTCGTGCTGTTGCCGAAAGCGAGCCCGGAACGGCTGCTGGCCGCCGTCGACCGGCACCGGGTCAGCATCCTGTTTACGGCACCGGCGGCCTATCGGTCCATGCTCGACCATCTCGACAGGCATGACGTGTCGTCTCTGCGCAAATGCGTGTCGGCGGGTGAGGCGCTCCCGTCGTGGACGCGCGACGCATGGCGGGAGCGCACCGGCCTGCGCCTGATCGACGGAATCGGGTCGACCGAGATGCTGCATATCTTCGCGTCGACAAGCGACACCGGCGCGAAGGACGGCGCGATCGGCAAGGCAGTGCCCGGTTACCGCCTTGCCGTCGTGGACGAGCACGGCCAATGCCTGCCACCCTACGAAATCGGCTATCTGGCCGTGCAGGGGCCGACCGGGTGCCGCTACCTGAACGACGCGCGGCAACGCGACTACGTCAAGCACGGCTGGAACCTGACGGGCGACAGCGCCTACCTGGACGAGGACGGCTATCTGTTCTATCAGGCGCGCGCGGACGACATGATCATCAGCTCCGGCTACACGGTGTCTCCCGGCGAAGTGGAGCAGGCGCTGCTGCGCCATCCCGATATCGCCGAATGCGGCGTCGTCGGCCAGATCGACGAACGGGGCGGCACGCTCATCTGCGCGCACGTGGTGCTGCGACCTGGCGTCGACGGCTCGGAAGCGTTGACGATGCAACTGCAGCAGCACGTCAAGAGCGTGATTGCGCCGTACAAATGTCCGCATCGTATTGCCTACCACGCCTGCAGTTTGCCGCGCAACGAATCGGGCAAATTGCGTCGCGCCGTGCTCCGGCAGGCGGGTCATGGCGTGACGCGTCCCCTGAATCAAGCAGTCCAGAACGAGCACACCCTTTGACGTCCTCACCCGCCTAAAGGCAGGTGATTCCCACACCTGGCGATGCACGTCCGCATCGGAGAATGTTCAGCGCAGCGTTGATATCACGATCATGCACGACACCACAGCCATCGCAGGCCCACTCTCTTATTCGCAGTCCCGCGATACCTTTCGGCCGCGTCGTGCTGTCTCTCGACCCGCACGCCGAACAGGACTGGGTAGAACCGCTTTCGTCGACTTCCTCGAACGTGGCCCCGTGCGCCATCGCTTTGTAACGGAGCTTGTTTCGGAAGGACGACCAGGACGCGTCGTAGACGCTCTTCGCCATCCTGGTTCTGGCAAGTTTGACGGCAGACACATTGCCAACCGCGATGTAATCGAAGCGCCGCACCAGATCGAGCGCGAGCTTGTGCTGGAAATCGGCACGGGCATTCGCGACCTTGGCGTGCAACTTCGCGATATGCCGCTTGTGCTTTCGCGCCCGTTGCGCTTTCGCGAGTTTCTCGGCCGCGCATCGACCGAACCGATCGTTAGGCAGCTTCTCGCCGGTCGAAAGTGTGGCGAAGTCTTTCAAGCCGAGATCGATGCCGACACCGGAACGGATCGGTCGGGCCTGAACATCGGGTATCTCGATCACGATGTTGAGAAACCAGTTGCCACGCCCATCCTGCGCAAAGTTGGTTTCATCCCTGATCTTGCCTTCGGGAAGCGATCGGCTGTTGAGCACGCGAAACGTGTTACCGGCAAAGCGGAATGCTTCGCCTTCGCGCTTCAGGTCACGCCCCTTCAGCGGCACCCAGCCCATCGATTTCCTGCCGCGATAACGCAGGTAGGGCCGACGGTGCTGACTGCGCGACTTCGCATATTGCTCGCACGTTGCGTTGACTGTGCCGGAGTGAATACCGAGCGCCTTGCTGCTCCCCGTCGTCAGCACGTTCAGATCGAATCCCGTCGGCCACTTCTTGCCCCACTTAAGCGCGTGCTTCTGCGTGTCGTTGCAGAAGTTCCAGACGTAGTTCACCGCACGGCTCTGATTGTTAAGCAGTCCGTTGAGCGACTTCACGCGGTAGCGGTAGACAAGAATCATGCAGGTGATCCTAACCCGTGGAAGAAGCTGCCTGTCAACAGCACGCCTTTCCTTCCCGCCATCAATGGCGGGGTTTCTCGGAGCAAATTCTGATGAAAATTCTCGGAGCCGCGGTGGCCATTCCGGACTCGGCGACCACGGCGCAATCCTGCGCCAACGATTACGCGATCAAGGCAGCCAGGCAGGCGCTGCTGCAAGCCGGTTGCCTGCCGTCGGAACTGGATCTGATCGTCAGCCTGTCGATTTCTCCCAGCCGGATGGCGGACGCACCGACGATCGCCGGGCCGCGGCTGGCGCACCCGGTGCAGCGCGACCTGCGTGCGCGACATGCGGCCGTGTTCGATCTGCTCGACGCGGACTGGACGCTCGCACTCGATCTCGCGCAAAGCCATTGCAAACAGCTCGGCTATCGACGCGCGCTCGTCGTTCGCGCGGAGGCGCTCGCGGACGTCGAACAGGTGGCCACGAGCGGCTTCGCCGACGGCGCGGGGGCGATCGTCCTGACGCCTGCCGGCCATGACCGAGTTTATGCCAGCCGCTACGCGGACCTCGAGTCGCCCCCGTTCGCGACGCTCGACGCGCTTCCCGCCCGGCGCGTGAACGGCATCCTGTCACTGGCCCGCTTCGAGAGCCGGTTCGATCACGCAACCGGTCGATTCGACGCCGAACCGGCCAATGCGGCCACCGCGCTGCGCGCGATGGTCGACGCGGTGCAGAGCCGCATCGACCGGCGCGTCGCCACGCTGTTTTGCGAATCGTGGTTGAGTGGATGGCCATCGATCGTCACCGGCGTGGGTCGCGATTTCCACGTCGATGTCGTCGCCGGTTCGACGGACATCCCCAACCCGTTCCAGTTGCCCGCGTGGCTCGCGTCCCGCGTCGCACATTCGATGTCGTTGCGTGACGATGAACATACGGTGGTCGCCATGACGCTGGATCCGTTCAGGCCGCGCATCGCCTGCAGCACGATGGAGGTCTGATGGTGCACAACGTCCGAATCGCAAGTCTGGCGTGCCGCCTCCCGGCACGCCAGGTACCCAACGACGATCCCGTCTTCTCGGGCGTCGAACCCATTCCGCCGGAATGGTGGCAATTCTGGGGCATCGAATCGCGCTACATGATCGATCCCGATGCCGGCGAATCCGAGCTTGTGCTGGCCGAGCGCACGGCCCGCGACGCACTCGCCCGTGCCGGCGTGGAGGCCGCCGAACTCGATCTGGTGCTGTTCAACATGACGTCGCCGTTCGTCTCGCTCGCCGACGGCCGGCGCCGTTTCGCGCCGCGGCTGGCGCGTGCGCTGCGCGACAGGCTCGGCGCCACGCGCGCGCTCGATGCCGATGTCGAGATGGAATGCGCGAGCTTCGTGCTGCAACTGCAGATCGCCACCAACCTCATCAAGCAGGGACGGGTGAAGCGGGCCCTGGTGTGCTCGTCGGAGCGCATGTCGGCCGTGGTCGACTACACCAGTAAATCGTCGACGAACTTCGGCGATGGCGCGGCCGCGGCCGTGCTCGTCGCCGAGCCGGCCGATCCCGATGGCGCCGATTGGCTGGATGCCGCGTATCACAGCGATGCAACCCGCTACGACCTCGTGACGATGCAGTGGCGCAATGCGCGGGCTGCGGCAGACGACGCGGCAACCGACGCCGACAACCCGTTCGGCGTGTATTTCACGCTCAAGCCCGAAGCGCAGGAGGCGATCTCGCGTTTCATGCCGGTGGCCATTCCCGATATCGTCGAGCGGCTGTTGCACCGGAGCGCAACGGGCATCGCCGACATCGACGCGATGGTGTTCCATCAGCCGTCGGCGCTGCTCGTGCGCGCCTGGGCGCAGCGGCTCGGGCTCAGGCCCAACCAATACGTGATTCGCGTGGCCGATTGTGCGTGCCTCGTGTCGGCCGCCGTGCCGTTTGCGCTGTACGAGTCGATCCGGGAAGGCGTGATCCGCCCAGGATCGCTGGTCGTGATTGCCGGTGCAGGCGCCGGCTGGGGGTTCGGCGCGCAATTGTGGCGCTGGGGCGAAACCGTCGTGACCGATGCGGGCGATGCCGTCGCTGCCGTGACGGAGCAGGAGGTGCGGACATGACCGCCAGACTCGTCATCGCCGGGATGGGCCACGCACTGCCGGACCGGATCGTCGGCAACGACGAAGTCGCCGGCATGATCGACACCAGCGACGCGTTCATTCGCGAACGAACCGGCGTCGTGGCGCGACGCTATCTTGCCCCCGATCAGCATCTGGCGGATCTCGCGTGCCCGGCCGCGGAACGGGCGATGGCCGACGCCGGCGTCACGGCGCGCGACGTCGATCTGCTGATCGTCAATACGCTGTCGCCGGATCACCACGATCCGTCGCAAGCGTGCTACATCCAGCCCCGGCTCGGATTGCGGGAGATTCCGTGCTTCGATATCCGCGCGCAATGCAGCGGCGGGCTCTACGGGATCGAGATCGCGCGCCACTTCCTCGCGAGCGGCCTGTATCGCAACGTGCTGCTGATCTGCGCCGAAGCCCTGTCGCGGCGGATCGACCCCAGCAATGCCGGCCGCAATCTGTCGATCCTGCTGAGCGACGGCGCCGCCGCGCTGCTGCTGCAAGCGACGGACCACCCGGCGCACGGGCTGATCGACCTGACGCTTGGCGCCGACGGCACCCAGTTCGACCTGCTCAGCACGGAAGCGCCCGGCGCGCGACGCCCACGCTTCATCGACGCAGACGACATCGCGGCCGGCCGGCACCATTTCCGGATGAAAGGCAGACCGATGTTCGAAGACGCCACGCGGCGCATCGTCGACGCGTGCCGGCAGATGCTCGACAAGCACCGGCTGACGATGTCGGATATCGGCCTGGTCGTGCCGCACCAGCCGAACCTGCGCATCCTCGACGCGGTCATCGGGCAACTCGGGCTGCCCCGCGAGCGGTGCATGATTTCCGTCGATCAGCTGGGCAACATGGCGAGCGCGGCGTTTCCGGTCGCGCTGGCCATCGCACGCGAGCTAGGCCGCATGCCGGCCGGGCAGCTCAACCTCTTCGTGACCTACGGCGCGGGCGCGACATGGGCCTGTGCGCTCTATCGGAGCTGAACGACATGCTGAACGCTTCCCCGGGGTGGATCGATCAGCGGCTGGCCCTCGTCGGCACGGCCGACGTGCCGCTGTACGTGATCGTCAACGACGAGGCCGCGACGCTGATCGAGGGTGGCCTGAGCGGCATGACGGAGCTCGTGTGGCAGCAGCTTCACGACCTGCTGCGGGACTTTGGCGGCATCCGGCATTTGCGCTACTGGCTGATCACCCACTCGCACTATGACCATTGCAGCCTGCTGATGACCCTCAAGTCGCGCATGCCGTGGCTCCATGTATCCGGTTCTCCCGACGCGTTCGATGCGTTCCAGAGCCCGTCGGCCTGCCGAACCATCCGTCAGCTCGACGCGCAAGCGTCACGGTCGTGGGATCCCGCCGTCGGCGTCGATTTCACCGAGTTGTCCGACCTGCCGTTCTACCCGGTCAATCCGGGCACGCAGCTCGACATCGGCGACGGGATGCAGATTCGCACGATCGCGCTGCCGGGCCACAGCCGTTGCCAGTTCGGCTACTACTGCCCACAGCTGGACATCGGTTTCGTGTCGGATGCGCTCGGCGAGTTTCACGGCGCCGCCAGCTGGCTGCCGCTGGTCTTTCAGGACCTGTTTGCGTATCGGCACACGCTGGACGTCATCGAGCAACTGCAGGCGCCGCGGCTCGCATTGGGGCATCACGGCATCCTCACCGGCGAGCTTGCCCGATCGGCCGTGCGGCATGCACGTGCGTGCCTCGATGCGCGCGAGGCCGACGCACGCGCGGTTCGCGGCAACGCCACCGCCACGCACGAACTGGCCCACCACTGGACTGCGCGTTATGCGGCAAGGAGCGAACGGGTGGTGCCGCATTTCCTGCATCTCAAAAGCATGATGCACATGATCGATCTGTTCCATCGCGCCGAATAGCCTCCTACGGATTCCCGCCGCGGCAACGCATGGGCGCCGGCCGACGTCAGGCCGCGGCTCGCTGTTTTCATTCCACTTCCGACGACATCATGACCACTGCGACCTCGCCGACCACGCTTAGCGAATTGCTTCAGAACCGGGCCGCCACACTCGGCGACAAAACCGCCTACGTGTTCCTGAGCGGCCCGCCCGAACAGGAACAGGCCGAATCGATGACCTTCGCGGAACTCGACGCACGCGCTC
Source organism: Burkholderia sp. SIMBA_062 (assembly GCF_046534765.1). Classification (NCBI taxonomy): domain Bacteria; kingdom Pseudomonadati; phylum Pseudomonadota; class Betaproteobacteria; order Burkholderiales; family Burkholderiaceae; genus Burkholderia; species Burkholderia sp. SIMBA_062. The sequence goes on along the minus strand of NZ_JAWRYD010000014.1, from coordinate 8,204 downwards.
GCCGGGTCGCCGCGCTGCTGCAGCAGAACGCGATCGACATCGGCGACCGGGTCCTGCTGCTGTGCCGGCCGGGGCTCGACTATGTCAGCGCCTTCTTGGGGTGCCTGTATGCGGGCGCCATCGCAGTTCCCGCCTACCCGCCGCGCAACAGGCAGCATATGGTGCGGATCGCCGGCATCGTCGAGAATGCAGGCGCGAACACGATTCTGTGTTCGGCCGAGGACCATGCGCGCTGCGCGACCTGGCTCGCCGATACCGACGCATCCGGCAGCACGCTGCTCGACGTCGGGGGCGCGCAGGTGCTGGATCCCGTGCCTTCGCCCGCCAGCGTGCAGCCATCCCGGATCGCCTTTCTGCAATACACGTCGGGAACCACCGGCAGCCCCAAGGGCGTGATGGTGTCGCACGGCAACCTGATGCATAACCTGGGGCTGATGCGCGAATGGCTCGGCTACGACGAGCAGAGCACGATCGTCAGCTGGCTGCCGCCATACCACGACATGGGCCTGATCGGCGTGATCCTGACGTCGCTCTACGGCGGCTTCCGGAGCGTGCTGATGGCCCCGGAGCGCTTCATCCAGCATCCGCACCTGTGGTTGCGTGCGATCAGCCAGTACCGTGCGGATCTGACGGGCGCTCCGGATTTCGCATACCGGATGTGCTGCCGGCGGATCTCCGACGAACAGCTCGCGACGCTCGACCTATCGTGCCTGCGGGTCGCCTATAACGGCGCCGAGTCGGTGCGCGCCAGCACCTTGACTGATTTTGCGCAGCGCTTCGCCGCCGCAGGCTTCGCTGCCGACGGCTTTCTGCCGTGCTACGGGCTGGCGGAGGGAACGCTGTACGTCGCCGGTCGCGCGAAGCAGCATCCGATCCGGACGCTATGCGTCGACCAGGCTGCGCTCCAGCGGCAATCCGTGGTGCTGCGCGGCGAATTCCTGGGCGTGTCGCCGCAGCCGCTGGATCGTCCGGGCGAACGGGTCCTGGTCAGCGTGGGTCGCACTGACGGCGAACAACACGTGATCGTGCGCGACCTGGAGACGAACGAGCGTTGCGCCGATCGGACCATCGGCGAAATCTGCGTGGCCGGCCCGAGCGTCGCGGCCGGCTACTGGCATCTGGACGAGCAGACGCATTCGACCTTCCAGCACAGTCTGGCAGGCCATCGGGACCAGGTGTTCATGCGCACCGGCGATCTCGGCTTCATTCTGGGCGACGAGCTTTACGTCACCGGCCGGCTCAAGGACATGGTGATCCTGGCCGGCCGCAACTACTACTCGGAAGACATCGAGTACGCGCTGATCGTCGGCGTGCCGGAACTCGTGCCGAACGGTTGCGCGGCCTTCATGGACGACCAGGTCGACGCGGAGCGCCTGATCGTCGTGGCGGAAGTCGAGCGCACGCAGCGCAAGGGCAATCTCGACAGCTTCATCGACGCGATTCGCCAGGCTATCTGGAACCGCCTCGACATCGGCCCAAGCGCGATCGTGCTGGTGTCGCCCGGCAGCGTGCCGAAAACGTCGAGCGGCAAGGTGCGCCGCAGCACGTGCCGCACGCAACTGCACGACGGCGCGCTGACGATCCTCGCGCAGTGGGACGTCGAGGGCGGTGTACATACGCCCGCGCCCGATCGCCGACAGCCCGCACGCCCGACAGCTGTTGCCGACCAGCCGGCGGCCAACGATCGCCGGCGTGATGAAAGCGCGACCGTCGACGAACTGAACGACTGGCTCAGGCACTACGCCCGCACGCGGATCGATTCGCGAACCATGGACGAGCGTCGCACCATTGCGCCGCACGTCGTGCTCGATTTCGGGAATCGGGGCCTGCTCGGCATGCCGATCGACCGTTCGCATGGCGGCCTCGGCCTCGGCCAGCGCGACATGTTGCGCGTGTTGGTGCAGTTGGCCGCGATCGATTCGACCCTGGCTTTCTTTGTCGCCCTGAACAACACGCTCGGGATCCTGCCGATCATGCAGCATGCGCAGCCACCATTGCGCGAGGAATTGCTGCCGAGCCTCGCGAGCGGTCGGATGCTCGCCGCATTCGCGATCACGGAGCCGGCCGCGGGCTCGCACGTGCGCGCGATTGCCTCCCGCGCACAGCGCACCGACTCCGGCGACTGGCTGGTCACGGGGAACAAGCGCTGGAGCGGCTCATCCGCATGGGCGGGAATCATCAACGTGTTCGCGAGGCAGGCCGACGGCACCGGAATGGTCGGGTTCGCGGTGCGCCCCGGCACGCCAGGCGTGCGGATCGGTGCCGAGGAGCTGACGATGGGCGTGCGCGGCATGATCCAGAATTCGCTCCATCTGGATCGGGCACGAATCAGCGACGCATACCGGCTCGGCGACATCGGCCAGGGGATGCTCGTGGCGCAGCACGCGATGAACATTGCGCGCCTTGGCATCGCTGCCGTCTGCGTGGGCGCAATGAAACGCTGTGCGCAGCTGATGCATCGCTACGGAGCGCGGCGCCAGGTCGGCACCGGCCTCCTGCTGGACAACCCGCTGAGCCGCCTGCGCCTGGGCGAGCTGCGTGACCGCATCGACGGGCTCAATGCACTGGTCGAACACCTGGCCACGGAACTGGACCTCGGCGTCGCGCTGCCTGAAGACTGTCTCCTGATTTCGAAGATTCTCGGCTCCGAGCTGCTGTCGCAATCCGCTGACGAGATGATGCAGTTCCTGGGTGGCCGCGGTTATATCGAGACCAACCTGGCGCCGCAGATCTTCCGGGACGCGCGCCTGACCCGCATCTTCGAGGGGCCGACCGAAACGCTGCTGGTTCACCTGGGCAGTCGTCTGCTCAACGGGAGCGACGATTTGCTGCGCTATCTGGAGAGTGCGCTGAGCGCCGGTGCGCTGGCCAGGGAGCTGCGCGAACTGGGCGCACAGCTGGCGCAACACGCGCTCGCCAATGCGTCGAAACTCGACGGCACCGCGCACGCTGCCGTCTGGGTCAATTATTGGCTCGGCACGATCGCGCAATGGGGATTGCTGCTGGCGGTGACCGAACGCGCGGCGGCGCAGCAGCGCATCGGCGACGGCACGCTGCGCTGGGTGCAGAGCCAGTACGAGCTCGCGATCGAGGCGGCGCAACGGCAGGTCGGCCTGCGATCTGCGTTGTCCACGACAGTGGAATTGAACGAATGGGCAGCGCGCATCGGGTTCGAGATCGGCTCGATCGAGCAAACGATCCCGGGCGCAAGCCAACTCGTCGATCCGTTGCTGGACGCCAATCCCGACGCGCGTTCGTTCTCCCGCGCGCCCGACGCGCCAGCCGGCGAAGACGCCGGTTCGGCCGCAACCCCGATCGTGAGCGAGCCGGCAAGCCTGCTCGATCGCCAGCAGGTTCATGCCGTCGAACAATGGCTCATCGCGTGGCTGGGCGAGCGCCTCAAGCACCGCAAGCTTCGATTGACGCGCGAGTCGACGTTCGCCGAAATCGGCTTCGACTCGATCCTCGCCGTCGAAATGACGATCGTTTTCAGCGAGACGTTCAGCGTGAACGTCGATCCGTCCGCGGTCTGGGACTACCCGTCCATTCGCGCGCTGGCCGCCCATCTCGCGCCCCGGACTCACGGCGCCGCGCCGGCAGTTGCCGTCGCGCACGCCGATTCGGATGCATCTTCATCCATTGCAGCCCAACCTTCGACCCTGTGAGACCGTCCAACATGCACGCCCGATTCGACCTTGGTGATTCCACCGCCGCACTGGCCCGGCAGCTCGAACACTATCTCGACGCCTATCCCGACGAAACACGCACATTGCTCGGCCTGTCGGCCGGCGCCACGATCGGCGTCGAGGTGCTCGACATGGAGCTGCCGGTCAAGCTGGAGCAACACACGCATGCAGCCACGCTGCGCATCGGCCGACACGACGCTCAGCGCGTAATGGCCTATACGCGCAGTTGCAACTGGGCGAACGGTATCGTGCTGGTGCCGACGCTGGCGCGCCTGGTGTTTGCCGGCGCGTTCCGCGGCCTGCGGGCCGGCGCGCCCCGCGCGATGCGCGCGTTCGCAAAGTCCCGCCAGCCCGACCCGACCCGTAACCTGGGGGTTCTGTGGGGCGCCCTCAACCTGTTGAGCCTGGCCGGCTGGCTGACCCTCGATCGCGGCGACGAAGACGCCGAATATGCGCTCACCCCGGCCGGTGAATATGTCGTCGCGTGCGTCGAGCACACCCGACCGCTGTTCGAGCAACTGGCGAGTGCCACCTCGGTGCTCCAGCATCTGCACGCCCTGTGTCATCGAACGCGCGTGGCGGCCGACGACAGCGTGCTGTATGCACAGCTCGCGCGGATCTGCATAGCGGGTTGGCCGGAGCTTCCGATTCCAGCCACCGATCTGGAGCGCCAGGTGAATGGACAGCTGCGCACGGCGATGGACGGCCTGTTGCTCGGCCCGACCTGGGTCGCACTCGATATGCCGGTGTTCGACAGGCAGCCGGATGGCCAGTACACGCAATCGGCGCCCGGAATCCTCGGCAAGCTCGACCAGCAGCCCGACGGGGTCGCGGTCGGCGCCTGGACGCAGGCTGATCCTGTCGTGCTGCACGCGGCATGGGCGCTGATGTGCAAGTTCGGCATGGCGGAAATCGATCGGGAGAAGGTGCGCCTCACCGAGGCGGGCCGGATTCACCGTCCGATTGCCGCCCCTTACGCGGGGTTGCCCGCGTCCTATCTGCGTTCGTATGCGTTGCTCGACGAACTCCTGTTCCGCAACCCCGATCCGCTCGATATCGATAGCGACGGCCACATCGATCGCGTGATGAACGTGTATGCGTCGAGCGGCGCCGGGTCCGGGCCGGCGTCGCAGGAAATCACGACAAAAATCCTGCGCAAGTTGTTCGACGACACGCCGCTGGATCGCCAGCCGGCCGGCATCGCCGACATGGGCTGCGGCGACGGCAGCGCGCTGAAGCGCCTGGCGGAATACGTCATTACGTCGACGCGGCGCGGCCGGCACCTCGCGGCCTATCCGCTACTCGTGATCGGCGCGGACTACAACGAATCCGCGCGCGGGCGCGCAGCCGCCACGCTGTCTGCGCTGACGGACATCTCCGGCGTGCAGGTACGCGTGATCGCCGCCGACATTTCCCAGCCCGACCGCTACGACGAAGCCGTGGCCGCAAGCGGCCTGACCGTCAGGCAGCCGGACGGCAGCGTGCGCCCGGCGCGACTGAGCGACTTGTTGCATACCTTCATGTTCCTGGTCCACAACCGCCGGCTGAGCATCCGTCGCAAGGACGCCGCCGAAGCGATCCTCGCGAGCCATCTCCGCACCGTTGATCGAGCACGCCTGCGCGCGGTTATCGATCAGCACTATGCGGGCGTCCTGACGGTATCTAATCAGGCCGAGTTGCCGATCTCGCTCGACCAGATCAAGCTTGCGTTCAAGGTGGCGTATAGCGATGCGGAAGGCCTTGTTCCCGGTTACGTGGCGGCTGCGGATCTCATCGATTTCCTGACCCGCTGGAAGCGCCACGCGAAGCATGGCTTTCTCATCGTGGAAGGGCATAGCCCGTGGGCGGAGAATCTTTGCGCGCGTGCGCCGGGCGGGCCGGACACGTGGTTGCGCACCGAGCAGCTTCCGTCGGTGTTCAACTGGGGCATGCATTTCGTGTCGCGCCAATTCATGGCGCCGTTCAACGAATTCACACTCGCGTTGACCCTGGCTGGCCTGCGTCCCGACAGCCCGATTTATGGGCGGATTCATCCGGAGGGGTTCCCGGCGCCGGATCTGCTGAGCGACTATCGATTCTTCAGTATCGCAAATTATGTTGCCGATACCGGCAACGCCGTTTCCAGCTAACGGTCCGTTCGGCGCCACCCAGCGCGCGGCTACGCCGCGAATGGCGTCAGGAAAACACCCCGGAGGCCGGATCAAGATCCGGCCTCCGGGTGCGGTGCCAAACCTGCCTTCACGCCGGTTTCATGCCGTCGCCCGATTCACGCGGAAGCGTACACGCCACCCGCGCCCGACGCTCGCATCATGCGCTGTAGTCGTACACCCCACGCCCCGTCTTGCGCCCCAGCCGCCCGGCCGACACCATCTCGCGCAGCAGCGGGCACGCACGATACTTCGTGTCGCCGAAGTCCTTCAGGAACACGTCCATCACCGCGAGGCACACGTCGAGCCCGACGAGATCGGCCAGCGCGAGCGGCCCGATCGGATGGTTCGCACCGAGCTTCATCCCCGCGTCGATCTCCTCGGCCGACGCGATGCCTTCGGCCAGCACGAAGAACGCTTCGTTGATCATCGGCACGAGGATCCGGTTCACGACGAAGCCCGGCGCGTTGCGCACGCCGATCGGCGACTTGTCGAAACGCTCGGTGAGCGCGCGCACCGCCGACGCGGTCGCGTCGCTCGTCTGCAGCCCGCGGATGATCTCGACGAGCGGCATCAGCGGCACCGGATTGAAGAAGTGCATGCCGACGAAGCGCGACGGATCGGCAAGCAGCGCCGCGAGCGCGGTGATCGAGATCGACGACGTGTTGGTCGCGATGATCGCATCGGGCCGCGCGACCGATTCGATCTGCTTCAGGATGCGGCTCTTCAGCTCGACGTTTTCGGTCGCGGCTTCGATCACGATGTCGACCGCGGCAAGCTTCGCGTAATCGGTCGACGTCGTGATGCGCGCGAGCGCGGCGTCGCGTGCGCCGGCGTCGAGCTTCTCCTTCGACACGAGCCGCTCGAGGCTGCCCTTCAGCGCGGCGACGCCCTTGTCGAGCGCCGCATCGCTGACGTCGATCATCACGACGTTGAGTCCTGCAACGGCGGCGGTTTGCGCAATGCCGTTGCCCATGGTTCCGGCGCCCACGACGCCGACGGTTTCGATGGCCATGACGATTCCTGTATGTTCGGGTGTTGAGCGTTCGATTATCAGACGTTCTCGAAGATCGCCGCAATGCCCTGGCCGCCGCCGATACACATCGTCACCAGCGCATAACGCCCGCCGATGCGCTTCAGCTCGTACAGCGCCTTGACCGTGATCAATGCGCCCGTCGCGCCGATCGGGTGGCCGAGCGAAATGCCCGAGCCGTTCGGGTTGACCTTGGCCGGATCGAGGCCGAGCTCCTGCGTGACCGCGCATGCCTGGGCCGCGAACGCCTCGTTCGCCTCGATCACGTCGAGATCGGTGATCTTCAGGCCCGCACGCTCGAGCGCCTTCTGCGTGGCCGGCACGGGGCCGATGCCCATGTACGCCGGATCGACGCCCGCATGCGCATACGCGACCAGACGCGCGAGCGGCTTCACGCCCTGCGCACGCGCGGCATCCGCGCTCATCATCAGCACCGCGGCGGCCGCATCGTTGATCCCCGACGCGTTGCCGGCCGTCACCGTGCCGTCTTCCTTCACGAACACCGGCTTCAGCTTCGAAAAATCGTCCGGGCCCGCATCGTGACGCACGTGCTCGTCGGTGTCGAACGCGACCTCGCCCTTCTTCGTGCGGATCGAGATCGGCAGGATCTGATCCTTGAAGCGGCCTTCGGCGATCGCGCGCGCCGCGCGACGATGCGATTCGAGCGCGAGCGCATCCTGCGCATCACGCGAAATGCCGTACTTGCGTGCGACGTTCTCGGCCGTCACGCCCATGTGGATCGTCTGGAACGGGTCGTGCAGCGCGCCGAGCATCATGTCGACGAGCTTGGCGTCGCCCATGCGCTGGCCGAAGCGTGCGGCCGGCACGGTGTACGGTGCGCGGCTCATGTTCTCCGAGCCGCCGCCGATCGCGACGTCGGCATCGCCGAGCATGATCGTCTGCGCGGCCGACACGATCGCCTGCAGGCCCGAGCCGCACAGACGGTTCACGGTCAGCGCCGGCGTGTGCTGCGCGACGCCGCCGTTGATCGCCGCGACACGCGCGAGATACATGTCCTTCGGCTCGGTGTTCACGACGTGGCCGAACACGACATGCCCGACCGCATCGCCCGGCACGTTCGCGCGCGACAGCACTTCGCTCACGACCTTGGCGCCGAGATCGGTCGGCGAGAAATCCTTCAGGCTTCCGCCGAAATCGCCGATCGCGGTACGGACACCGCTCACCACCACGACTTCCTTCGCTGCATTGCTCATCGTCTCACTCCGGTTCGTTCGCGCCCGCGGGCGCGGGGATGCGTTGCGTTACATATTCGGGTAATTCGGTCCGCCGCCGCCTTCCGGCGTGACCCACACGATGTTCTGCGTCGGGTCCTTGATG
>NZ_JAWRYD010000333.1:0-265 GCF_046534765.1 Burkholderia sp. SIMBA_062 | reverse complement strand
GTGAACTTCACCGTCTTCGCCGCAGCGATCTGGATTTCCGCGCCCGTGGCCGGGTTACGGCCGACGCGAGCGGCACGTTGGCCGGTCGAGAACGAACCGAAGCCGACGAGCTGCACGGAATCGCCCGACGTGACCGCCTTGGTGACCACTTCGAGGATCGCGTCGATTGCGGCTCCCGTGGCTGCCTTGGTCTCGCCCGTGCTTGCGGCGACTGCGTCAATGAGTTCCTGTTTGTTCATCTGCTTCCTGTGTTGAGTTGAGAAAA
>NZ_JAWRYD010000332.1:0-265 GCF_046534765.1 Burkholderia sp. SIMBA_062 | reverse complement strand
GCCATCTCGGCGCGCACGCAAAAGCGTCGAGCGACTTGAACGGCGTGAGCGCCGCGCTCGGGCTTCAGCCCTTCTTGCCGTGATTCGCCATCAATTCGGAGCGGCCGATCACGTCTCGCGCGGCCTCGGCTTTATCGGCGTCCGAAAAACCCGCGGCGTCGATCACCGGCGTGAGCGCCTTGAACGCCACTTGCGGCTTGGCGCTGCGTAGCGACGCCATGCCTTCGTTCCACGCGTGCAGCATCTGCTTCGCGATCCAGTGCCA
>NZ_JAWRYD010000331.1:0-265 GCF_046534765.1 Burkholderia sp. SIMBA_062 | reverse complement strand
CGATCATGTGCGCGTCGACGGTAACGGAAAGCGGCGCGCCGGCCTTGAAGTCGCCGGTGTTTTGCGGCGGCACGTCTTGCGTGAGCGGCTGGCCCGCGGCTTCCCACGCCTGCAGTCCGCCGTCGAGCAGCGCGACGGCGTCGTGGCCGAGCCAGCGCAGCAGCCACCACGCACGCGCGGCGTACATGCCGCCTTGCGCGTCATATGCGACAACTTGCTGGCCTTGCTTCAGGCCGCGCGATTCCAGCGTTTCGACGAGCCGCTC
>NZ_JAWRYD010000330.1:0-265 GCF_046534765.1 Burkholderia sp. SIMBA_062 | reverse complement strand
CGATCCGCTTGCTGTGCGGCGGATCGCGTCGCTGTTACGGCGGATCGAGCGCACCGTCGTGGTGATTACGCACGATGTTGCGATGGCCGAGGGCTTCGATCGCCACTATCGGCTGATTGACGGGGCGTTCGTGCCGGTGGATCGCGCGCAGGCGGAAGCCGCGATGGAGTCGGCGTGATGGCGGCTTCCGGCTCGAAACGATTGGTCTGCGTGACACGTACATGGACGTGCGCGTTGTCGGTCGCGCTGACGATGCTGACATCGC
>NZ_JAWRYD010000329.1:0-265 GCF_046534765.1 Burkholderia sp. SIMBA_062 | reverse complement strand
CCGGATACCGGCACGCGCGACGAGGTCGTCGAACCGCTCGGGCGCGACGCCCGCCGCCGAGGCCAGCACGTGCGCGTGCCCATGCGGCAGCAGCACGAAGTCACCCGGCTCCACGCGCAGCGGCGCCATGCCCTCCACGCTGATGATGTAGGGCTCGCCGAAGCCGGTGCGGAACACGGCGCCCTCCACCGCGGGTTTGTCGAACGCCCACGGCGCAGTGAGCGAGAAATGGCCGGTTACCACCGCGTCGGCGCGCAGGTCGGCC
>NZ_JAWRYD010000328.1:0-265 GCF_046534765.1 Burkholderia sp. SIMBA_062 | reverse complement strand
CGAGGGGCCGCCGCGCCAGACCAGATTGCCGCTCAGCGTGCCTTCGCCGTTCTTGACGGCGTGCGCCACGCCCGCGCGTTCGAGCAGCTTGCCCGCGTCCTTGATATCGACGTGGAAATCGAGCGCGGTGCGGCGCGGCGTCTGCGAGGCGCCGCCGGCCGTGTCGGCAGGCGCGGTTTCGTCGCCGATCGCGCGCCAGTTTTCGGTGGCCGTGAAGTGCGCGTCCGGGTTCAGGATGTCGAGCTTGTCGAGCTGCCAGACCGGC
>NZ_JAWRYD010000327.1:0-265 GCF_046534765.1 Burkholderia sp. SIMBA_062 | reverse complement strand
CTGTCGGCTACTCCGCTGGTTTATGGCACTCGGCTGAACTGGGCCTTTCCTCCCGGTGCGGAAGATACCCAGCGCACGGAAATCTGGCAGAGCCCGACTACCTCCCATGATGACGCCGCCAAGCTGGGCGACTATGCCTATCCGCAGGCCGAGCACGAGATTCACGGACTGGCTGCGGGCGTGTCCTTCTACTACTGGGCTCGCCTGGTGGACCGCAGCGGCAATGTGGGGCCTTGGTATCCGGCGGGCGTCGGGGTAAACGGGC
>NZ_JAWRYD010000326.1:0-265 GCF_046534765.1 Burkholderia sp. SIMBA_062 | reverse complement strand
CGGAGCGCAAGTCGGCTGTTATCCGCGAAGAAGCGAAGCGCGCGACGGCGTATCACGAGTCGGGTCACGCCGTGATCGCGAAGCTGCTGCCGAAGGCCGATCCGGTTCACAAGGTCACGATCATTCCGCGTGGCCGTGCACTGGGCGTGACGTGGCAGTTGCCTGAGCACGACAACGAAACGTACTCGAAGGACTATCTGCTGGATCGTCTGGCCATTCTGTTCGGCGGCCGCGTGGCGGAAGAGCTGTTCATGAACCTGATCAG
>NZ_JAWRYD010000325.1:0-265 GCF_046534765.1 Burkholderia sp. SIMBA_062 | reverse complement strand
GTCGCGGTCTTCTCGGACGACTTCAAGTCGGTGCGGACATTCGCTGAGCGGGACAACGACAACATCGTGCACTGGTCGGAGTTCGAGACCGGCGGCCACTACGCCGCCCTGGAGCGTCCCGAGGTGCTCGCCGCCGACATCCGCACGTTCTTCGCGGCGGTCCAGAGCCGCTGACAGACGCCGGATGCTCGCCTGACGGCCGCTCGCACGGAGCGCCGGGCGGCTCGCCGGGCGGGCGCCGGGCTCACACGAAGTGCAGACAGAC
>NZ_JAWRYD010000324.1:0-266 GCF_046534765.1 Burkholderia sp. SIMBA_062 | reverse complement strand
AGGCGAGCGTCTTGTTGGATCAATTGAGTCGATTCTGCTTGGTAGCTACTCCAACGGCGAAATGGATGTAGTGCCGTTTTTTCGACCCTCGTGTCATGACTCATCTTCGATGGATTTTGACACCGCATCAGCTCCACTCGCTATTGAGTAAAGTTGAATGTTGGGAGTTTTTGGATTCTCGCTCGCAATGGATTGTATTGAATAGTGCCCCACAATCTACGTACCAATTGAGGTTGGTGTTTGATAAAAATCAGGAGCGTACCTTG
>NZ_JAWRYD010000323.1:0-266 GCF_046534765.1 Burkholderia sp. SIMBA_062 | reverse complement strand
CTTTTACCTGATTTTGACTATGAGGTGGAAAATGTGGGTTCATCAATCTCTAATTCTGTGGATGCCATTGTAAACGTCCTTAAAAATAATAAAAGCGTTGATTTGAATAGGATCGGAGTCTCAGGGCATTCGTTTGGGGGATATGAAACGGCATTTTTAATGACGCAGAATAAATGGTTTGCAACCGGTATTGCCGGGGCAGGATTTGTTGACATGGCGAGACAGGCGATGAGCTATCATAAATTTTCATATTTGAATTATGTGCC
>NZ_JAWRYD010000322.1:0-266 GCF_046534765.1 Burkholderia sp. SIMBA_062 | reverse complement strand
CGCGCGGTGCTCGACGCATGGCTTCAAAGACCCGCAGCTTGCGATGACGAGTTGCTGTTCCCGTTGCTAGGGCCAGCCGGTTCGCTCTCCGATGAGACCTTGTGGCGTGCTGTGAGGTGGGCGCTGGACGCGCAGGGCTTCGAGGGGGCTGACAGGAGTCCGCGTGTGCTGCGCAATACCTTCGGGCGGCGCTTGTTGATCGCTGGCCGGACCAACGAGGAAGTCAGCCACCTGATGGGTCTCGCGAGTCAGCGGACTGTGGTCCG
>NZ_JAWRYD010000113.1:0-503 GCF_046534765.1 Burkholderia sp. SIMBA_062 | reverse complement strand
GTGGTTAAGTGGGAAACGATGTGGGAAGGCACAGACAGCCAGGATGTTGGCTTAGAAGCAGCCATCATTTAAAGAAAGCGTAATAGCTCACTGGTCGAGTCGGCCTGCGCGGAAGATGTAACGGGGCTAAACCATGCACCGAAGCTGCGGCAGCGACGCTTAGGCGTTGTTGGGTAGGGGAGCGTTCTGTAAGCCGTCGAAGGTGTGCTGTGAGGCATGCTGGAGGTATCAGAAGTGCGAATGCTGACATAAGTAACGATAAAGCGGGTGAAAAGCCCGCTCGCCGGAAGACCAAGGGTTCCTGTTCAACGTTAATCGGAGCAGGGTGAGTCGACCCCTAAGGCGAGGCCGAAAGGCGTAGTCGATGGGAAACAGGTTAATATTCCTGTACTCGGTGTTACTGCGAAGGGGGGACGGAGAAGGCTATATCAGCCGGGCGACGGTTGTCCCGGTTTAAGCGTGTAGGCGGAGTGTCCAGGTAAATCCGGACGCTTGTTAACGCT
>NZ_JAWRYD010000321.1:0-266 GCF_046534765.1 Burkholderia sp. SIMBA_062 | reverse complement strand
GGCAGTGGTGGCGTCAGGCGATCCTGCCGGGCATTTTTCCCTACTACATCACGGGCGCGATCACGGCCTCGGGCGGCGCGTGGAACGCGAGCATCGTCGCCGAATACGTGCAGTGGGGCGATACGAAGCTCGAGGCGCACGGCCTTGGCGCGTACATCGCGCAAACGACTGCCGCCGGTGATTTCCCGAAGATCATTCTGGGCATCGCGATGATGTCCCTGTTCGTGACGCTGTTCAACCGCGTGCTCTGGCGTCCGCTGTACACC
>NZ_JAWRYD010000112.1:0-506 GCF_046534765.1 Burkholderia sp. SIMBA_062 | reverse complement strand
GCGGTTCGGTCTACGATCTGGTCTGCGCCATTTTCCCTCGCGATGGTTACCTGTTCGGCATTCGTCACTGATGCAATAACCCATGCGCCGGCCCATTTCGCCAGCAGGATCGCTGCCGTACCGACTACGCCTGCGCCGCCGTGAACCAGCACGCGTTTGCTTTTCAGATCGCCGTCGGAAAACAGGCAGCGATGTGCGGTTAGCGCCGGAATGCCAAGTGAAGCGCCCACCTCAAATGACACGTTGTCGGGCAGGTGAATCGCATGGTCTGAAGGGACTACGACGAATTCTGCCGCAGTGCCCGCGGCTCGGCCGTACTGTGCCTCGTAGATCCAGACCCGTTCGCCGAGTCTATTGGCCGGTACATTGACGCCAATGGCGTCGATGATGCCCGCGCCGTCCTGATGTGGAATGATGCGGGGGTAGGGCATCGCGGTGGAGAATCCAGTACGTGCCTTGACGTCGGTCGGATTTAGCCCCGAGACATGGACGCGTACCCGCACCTC
>NZ_JAWRYD010000320.1:0-266 GCF_046534765.1 Burkholderia sp. SIMBA_062 | reverse complement strand
CCCTGATTACCGCCGAAATCTTCAAGCATCGATTCGATGATGCTGTCAATCAACGTAATGCCAGTCGCTCGCTCAATCTCTTTAACCACTAGTTGAATGTGATTGAGCAAAGCGTCACGGATTTCCTCATTGCGTTCTTTACTGGTTCGTCGAGCCTTGCTATCGAAACGATCGGGGTTGTGGAACGGACACTCTTCATAGGCTGCCTGGTTGTGATTAGCCAGGCCAGCGACCGAGTAGCCTGCATGCTTTGCATACAAAACTTC
>NZ_JAWRYD010000319.1:0-266 GCF_046534765.1 Burkholderia sp. SIMBA_062 | reverse complement strand
AGTCGACAGCGTAAAGCCTGATCGCACCGGCGAGGATCTGCTGTTCCAGGTGCTGATCGACTGGGGTGTGGAGCTGACCCTGCCGATCAACCGCGAAGCCCTGCACGGGAAGACCGTTTATTCGGTGGATGGCAATGCGCTGATCGCCTGTTTCGACACTGGCGTCACCGATGAGTTGGTGAAGGAGATCGCCGCCCGCGCACCACTGCGCGCCGTGTTCCGCGACACCAGCTTTGCCCGCGATGCCGATCGCATCAACGCCGAGC
>NZ_JAWRYD010000318.1:0-266 GCF_046534765.1 Burkholderia sp. SIMBA_062 | reverse complement strand
CAAGCATCGCCAGGAGTTCGTCATCGTCGGCTACACCGACCCGAAAGGAGCGAGAACCGGTTTTGGCGCACTTGTCCTTGCGCTAACCGACCAGGATAGCGGCGATCTGAAGTACGCCGGCAAGGTCGGGACGGGCTTCACGGAATCGACACTCGCCACGATCCTGCAGACACTGCTGCCGTTGGAGCAGAAAAAGGTGCCGGTAGTGAATCCACCGAAAGGTGTTGATGGTAGAGGCATCCACTGGCTGCAGCCGACACTGCTGG
>NZ_JAWRYD010000317.1:0-266 GCF_046534765.1 Burkholderia sp. SIMBA_062 | reverse complement strand
CGAGGGCCATTCAAGTATTTACTTCAGCATCATCCACGCAAGGGACTTGACTTCATATTAGATCTTTGCCGGGCTGGTGCTCAAAAGCACGGATGCTCCGAATATAGGCACCGAGAGCAGCCGGATTCAGATGTTCTAGATGAAATGGTGGTTGAGCAAGTTCAACTCTATACGCAAGACGGCACGCAAGTTTTGAACTATGCCTCGCCCCACTTGTGGTGTGGATACCGGGGGCAATCGACAGTGCCATATTTACTTCAGTGCGC
>NZ_JAWRYD010000316.1:0-266 GCF_046534765.1 Burkholderia sp. SIMBA_062 | reverse complement strand
GGTAATTCTCCTACAGTTATTTCCTGAATCTTTTATAATAATACCACTGCTTGGATTTGAAATGTAAAAATCACCATCTAAATGAAGCCTAGATTTAGGCTCATGAACACCAATTCCTACATTCTTTAAATTTGTAACTATCATTGCTTCTTTTGTCCTGTCATTGATATCAGATGGCTGTTCAATATAAAAAGAGAGCCCGCTAACATTCATATCATTAATATAACTAAACCCACCTAGTGATATTCCATTCTGTGCGTTTAACA